>JAGCLN010000230.1 GCA_017646945.1 Clostridia bacterium
AATACCTTGAACGATTTCCATGTTGTTCACGTTGAAAGCGCCGATAGCGTAGCCGTTTTTGTATGCTTGTTCAAACATTTTTTTGCTATTAACTAAAGCCATAATTTTTCTCCTTATGCTTTTGAACCTGCTTTTTGCTTAATAGTTTTGGCAAAGTTCAATTATTTATTTTCAATATTTCAATTATATACCAAAAATAAATATTATGCAATTATTTTAATGTATAAAATAAAATCCTTACGGCAAAAATTAAAGTAATAGCGAAAGGTTATCTATCTTGCGTATACTGAATATGGGAGAACTTTTACTTTATGATTAAGCGCGGAGAATTATATTATGCAGATTTAAGCCCCGTTGTGGGTAGCGAACAGGGTGGGGTTCGCCCCGTTTTAGTCGTTCAAAACGATATAGGTAATCGCCATAGCCCCACGATAATCGCCGCGGCGGTAACTAGCAAAATCAACAAGGCAAAACTTCCCACCCATATTGAACTTCGAGCGGAAGAGTACGGGCTTAGTAAAGATAGCGTAGTCTTGCTTGAACAAATTAGAACGCTTGACAAAAAACGGCTAAAAGAACGCATAGGCTCTCTATCTGAAAAGACGATGATTTTAGTTAACGACGCCCTTCTTATAAGTTTGGGGTTTATAAAATCCGATGAAAAAAACGCATAGTTTTAAAGCAACGCTACTTGGCGTTGCTTGTTTTTTTATAAAAAACACTTTGTATTTTCAATAAGTTGTGATACAATATGTAAAAAAGGAGTGCTTTATGAAAAGATTTAGTAAAATTGATATTATCGTTTCTTCGATAGTGATTATTTTTGTAATTGCATTATCTTCCGTGCTTGGCGCGTTGCAAATTTCAAAAACCGTTTGCTTTGGCGTTAACCCGTTTTTATTGATGCTCACCGTTTTAACCTTAGGAATAGGGCTTTACGTTACGGCGTTCGGCATAATTAAAAAGGGCGGTTACGAGTATGCCGTTGGCTCGATGCTCGCCGTTATAGGCATAGTGCTTTTAATGGTGTGCTTAAATTTATTCGTTTGGCTTATCGTTATTATCGGCGTTTCGATTTCGCTTATCGCGTTTATCGTCCCCTTTATCATAAAAGCAAACAGCCTTGTTGTTGAAAGGACTAACGAAAAACCCGATTTCGTTCCTTATAGCGAAAAGTTAAAGCAAGAAAAACAAGAAGAAAAAGAGAGAGAAGAAGAACTCCCGAAAATAAAATCATTTAAGGACTAATATGGAAATTAAACGTAACTTAACTTTGCTTACAGACCTTTATGAACTTACTATGATGAACGGCTATCTCAATAAAAACAAGCAAGACGAGATAGTGATTTTTGACGTGTTCTTTCGCCAAAACGAACTTATAACTTATTCTTTGGCGGCAGGTCTTGAACAGGCAATCGACTATATCTTAAACCTTTCTTTTGACGAAGAAGATATTTCATATCTTAGAAAATTAAAAATCTTTAACGAAGATTTTTTATCGTATCTTAAAGGTCTTAAATTTACCGGCGATATTTATTCCGTACCCGAAGGAACTATGGTCTTCCCCGGCGAACCTATCTTAACGGTAAAAGCGCCCGTTATTGAAGCGCAACTTATTGAAACTGCAATCTTAAACATTATAAACCACCAAACCTTAATCGCGTCAAAGGCGGCTAAAATTCGCCACTCGGCTGGCAACGATTTAGTAATGGAATTCGGTTTGAGAAGAGCGCAAGGGCCTGATGCGGGCATTTACGGTTCAAGAGCGTCGGTTATCGGCGGTTGCAATTCAACGAGTAACGTTTTAGCGGGGCAAATGTTTGATATTCCCGTTTCGGGAACTCACGCTCACAGTTGGGTTATGAGTTTTGATAGCGAGTACGAAGCGTTTAAGGCGTACGCCGATACTTATCCCGATGCCACTTTGCTTTTAGTTGACACTTACGACGTTTTAAAGAGTGGTATCCCCAACGCAATCAAGGTATTTGACGAACTTAGAACAAAGGGCAAAAAGCCTATCGGTATAAGGCTTGATAGCGGTGACCTTGCTTACCTTACCAAAAAGGCTCGCCAAATGCTCGATAACGCGGGTTATCCAGATGCTATAATTTGCGCTAGCGGTGATTTAGATGAAAAACTTATTCAATCGTTAAAACTTCAAGGCGCAAAAATCAATTCTTGGGGTATCGGCACTAAACTTATAACGAGCGCGGATATGCCTGCGCTTGGCGGTGTTTATAAACTTGCCGGCGTTGTGGAAAAGGACGGTAGCATTATTCCCAAAATCAAAATTTCTGAAACGACTGCAAAAATCACCAACCCTGGCTTCAAGAAGGTAATGAGAATTTACGATAAGAAGACGGGTAAGGCGGAGGCAGACTTGATTGCGCTCATTGAAGAAACGTTCGATAGCGCTAAACCTTTAACCATTACGCACCCGATAGAAACTTGGAAAAAAATCACCTTTACCGATTATGAAATTAAAGAACTTTCCGTAAAAATCGTAGAAAACGGAAAACTTATTTACAAGTTCCCCACGGTAAAAGAAATTGCAAGTTTTGCAAAGAGTGAAATGGAATCTTTCTGGGATGAGTATTTAAGGCTTGATAGACCGCATATTTATAAGGTTGACTTATCCGATAAACTTTTACAATTAAAAACGGAGATGCTTTCGAGCATAAGAAAATAAATGGAAGAAAAAAATTTGAACGTTTTGGTAGAATCTCGCGCAAAAGATATTACCGACCACGCAAAAGAGCAGTATAAGGCGGAAGTTGAAAAACTTAAACTTTTTAACGCTAGGTGGAATAATTACGTCAATTCAATAGTAAAAGAATATCCTTCGGATAAAACGAGAAAACTCGCGTACGTATCCGAACTTATCACGGATATTTTAATGAGAGAAGAAACGCCTACTTATACTGCAATCAATAAGATAGAAGATATCTATAAAATCGTTGACGACGGTAGGGAAGTTAAGTTTGATAAATCAAAATCACTCTACGGCGCAACTGAAAGCGGTTTCAATATGGAAGACGTGCTTAACCCCGGTGAACTCGACCTTATGAGTTTATGCAAAGAACTTGGAGCAACCGATTGATGATATATATTGCTTGTTTACTAATAGCAGGCGCGGTACTCGCGCTTGACCTTATATCTAAATATCTCGCCGTTAAAAACGAATTCAACTTCGTTGTTATTGAAAAGTTTTTAAAGTTTAAACTTTCCTATAACACGGGCGCGGCGTTTAGTTTTTTAAGCGATAAAACTTGGTCACAAATCTTTTTTATAGTAATTACCGTGATAGCGCTTTTAGCGATAATCGCATTTTTCATTTTCAAACTTATTACTAAAAAAAGACCGTCTTGGTGGGTGGCAGTTGCCTTTTCGCTTATGTTTTCGGGTGCGCTCGGTAACTTTATTGATAGAGTTAGCGCGGGCGAAGTTAGGGATTTTATATTCGTTTTCTATGAAACGGATATCTTCCCCGCAATATTTAACGTAGCCGATATGGCGCTCGTTTCGGGCGTTATCACAACTTGCGTATATCTTTTCTTTATAGATAAAGACGCGTTGTTTAGAAGAAAACCAAAGGACGAAAAAGTAAGTGGAAACGAAGAAGATAACGGTTGATATATCGGGTGAACGCCTTGACGTGTATCTTGCTAAGGCGCTTGATTTTTCTCGTTCAAAAATTCAAAAACTAATAGAGAGCGGTTGCGTTTTGGTTGACGGCGCTATGCCAAAATCAAAAGAACAGGTAAAAGAAGGTAGCGTAATTTCGGTTGAAATTCCCGAGCCTGTCGGCTTGGAAGTTAAGGCGGTGGATATTCCCTTGGACGTTATCTATCAAGACGACGACTTGGCGGTTATCAATAAACCGCAAGGGTTAACCGTTCATCAAGGTAGCGGTACGGGTGATGAAACCTTAGTAAACGCGCTCTTATACCACTTAGATAGTTTGAGTGGAATAAACGGTGTTGTTCGCCCCGGTATCGTTCATAGAATAGATAAAGATACGTCTGGCTTATTAGTAGTTGCTAAGAACGACAAGGCGCATCTAAGCCTTTCTTCTCAAATAGAGAAAAAGACTTGCAAGAGAGAGTATATTGCCCTTTTAGAAGGCAACTTAAATCAAGATAGCGGTAGGATAGAAACTTATATATCCCGTTCAACTAAAAACAGAACGATGATGGCTGTATCTTCAAGCGGAAGAAAGGCGATAACGAACTTTGAAGTTATTGAAAGGGTGAAAGGTTACACTCTGTGTAAATTCTTGCTTGAAACGGGTAGAACGCATCAAATAAGGGTTCACTCAAAGCATTTAGGCCACCCCGTTGTAGGCGATGCGGTATACGGATTAAAAAATCAAAAGTTCAAACTTTCAGGTCAACTTTTGCACGCGAGAAAACTGACTTTTACTCACCCCACAACCGAAAAAGAAGTTGAGTTTTACGCGCCGATTCCCGATTATTTTACCGGCGTGCTTACAAAACTTGGATTTAAAAATAACAAATAGAAACTTACGGCGGTACTAACTTGTACCGCTTTTACTTTACAAAAGAACAAAATGAGTGTATAATACCATTATTACATAATGGCGGAGTTTGTGATGCTAAAGATAAGTAAGGTTTTTAAAAACGGAATAGCAGATGAACTCGGCTTGAAAAAAGGCGATGAAATTTTAGCGTTTGACGGGTTTTTGTGTGAAGACGTTTTAGATTATCTTTATTACGATAGTTTGAACTATTTTACTTTAACCGCAATATCTGGTGGCGAAGAAATTGAGTTTGAAATTGAAAAAGATGAAGACGAGAGTTTAGCTATTTCTTTTGAAAACGACAATTTAGAAATTAAAAACTGCCGTAATAAGTGCGTGTTTTGTTTCGTTGACCAAATGCCAAAGGGTATGCGCCCTTCCCTTTACGTTAAAGACGATGATTATAGGCAAAGTTTCTTGCGTGGTAACTTTGTTACCTTAACTAACGTTAGCGATAGCGATATCGATAGAATTATCCGCTTAAATTTAACTCCGCTTTACGTTTCCGTGCAAGCAACCGATAGTGAAGTTAGGAAAAAACTTTTAGGCAATCGCTTTGCAGGGGATATTTACGATAAACTTAAAAAACTTACCGAAAACGGCATTAAAATTCACACTCAAATAGTTTTAGTACCGTCCTTAAACGATGGCGTGGAACTTGATAAAACTTGCCACGATTTAGTTGCGCTTGGCGAAAATATTTTATCAATCGCGGTAGTTCCTTGCGGAATAACTCGGTTTAGAGACGGGTTGTATAAGATTGATGACGTTGATAAGGGTTATTGCTCTTGCGTAATCGACCAAATAAACAATCTTAACTTAGTTTTAAAAACTGATATTATCACCCCTGCCGACGAGTTTTATTTCAAGGCGAAACGCCCCCTTCCAAGCGAAGATTTTTATAACGGATATCCGCAAATAGAAAACGGCGTGGGCGTTACTTCAAAGTTCGTTTGCGAACTTAAACAAGCGCTTAAAAAAGTTAAAAACGGTAAAAATTATCTTATAATATCCGGAACTTCTGCAAGCGATTTTATAGCCGACCAAGTGGAAATTTTAAAAGAGTATATAAGCGGATTAAACGCAACCGTTTTAGCGGTTGAGAACGAGTTTTTCGGCGCTACCGTTAACTGCACGGGGCTACTCGTTGGTAAAGATATTTTAAACGCCGTTTTAAAAACGGATTATTCTAAATACGATGCAATCGTTTTGCCAGACGTTTGCTTAAAGCGTGAAGAAGAAGTCTTTTTAGACGGATTATTAGTTAGTGAACTCGCCCAAAAAACAGGGCTTAGCGTAATAGTTACCGATGGTAGCGGAGAGAGTTTTTTCGATGCGTTATCGGGCGGTAAAAATGTAAGGATTATAAAATGAAAAAACCTATCGTTGCCGTAGTAGGCAGACCGAACGTTGGTAAATCAACGTTCTTTAACAAAGTAACGGGTAAAAAGATTTCTATCGTAAAAGATAAGCCCGGCGTTACTCGTGATAGAATTTATTGCGATGCCGAGTGGTGTGGAAAGGCTTTTACTTTAATAGATACGGGTGGTATTGAACTCAAATCGCAAGACGAGATGTGGATGCACATTAAAAAGCAAGCGGAAATCGCCGTTGAAACGAGTGACGTTATTCTTTTTATGTGTGACGTAAAAGGCGGTGTTACCGCTTCCGATATCGAAGTTGCGTCAATGCTTAGAAAGAGCAAAAGCCTATCGTATTAGCGGTAAATAAACTCGATAATTACGACGAGACTTTGCTTTACGATTATTATGAACTTGGCATAGGCAATCCTATCGGTATTTCTTGCGAACAAGGTAAAGGTCTTGGCGACCTTTTAGATGAAGTTTGTTCATACTTTGACGCGATTGACGCTGATGCGGAAGACGATACCGTTAAAATTGCTATCGTAGGAAAGCCCAACGCCGGCAAATCAAGTTTAGCGAACAGGCTTTTAGGTTTTGATAGAACTATCGTTTCAAATATTGCGGGAACAACTCGCGATGCAATTGACACGCCCTTTACTCACAACGGTCAAAAATACACCCTTATCGATACTGCGGGTATAAGAAAGAAAAAATCGGTGTATGAAGACGTTGAGTATTACAGCGTTGTTAGAGCGCTCGGCGCGATTAGAAGGGCAGACGTATGCCTTGTAGTAGTAGACAGTAGTGAAGGCTTAACCGAGCAAGACGTTAAGATTTTAGGTTACGTTCACGAGCAAGGCAAACCTTCGGTAGTAGTTATGAACAAGTGGGATTTGGTTGAAAAGGATACCTACACCATTGAAAAATTCCGCGAAAAACTCAATGCGGACCTTGCGTTTATGGATTACTACAAGTCGATATTTATTTCTGCAAAAACCGGTCAAAGAGCGGAAAAGATTTTAAGCCTTGCCCTTGAATCGCTTGAAAATGCTAAGAGAAGAATTTCAACGGGTACTTTAAACGACTTGATAGGCGATGCGGTAAGAACTACCGACCCACCGACCAAGCACGGCAGAAGGCTCAAGATTTATTACACCGTTCAAGACGGCGTTACCCCGCCCACCTTCGTAATGTTCGTAAACAATCAAGAACTTATGCATTTTAGTTACAAAAGATTTTTAGAAAATACCATTAGAAATGCGTTTGATTTTTCCGGAACGCCGATTAGACTATTTATTAGAGAAAGAGCGGAGGACGAAGAATGAGAATAGGCGAACTTTGGTGGCAGTTTTTATTGCTTGCAATAGGCTCGTACCTTATAGGCAATATAAACTTTGCAATCATTATTTCAAAATTTAAAAAGAGAGATATTAGAACGCTTGGTAGCGGTAACCCCGGCACGCTCAATATGAGCAGAAACTTCGGTTTAAAAATCGGCGTACTCACTTTGCTTTTAGATATCGTTAAAGGCGTAGTTCCAACCTTAGTAGGCTACCTTTTGTATAACGACAATTACTTTATAAACACCACTTTATCAATAGAACAAGTTGCCAAAGTAGGCTGTGGTTTCTTTGCCGTACTGGGCCACGTTTTCCCTGTGTTTATGAAGTTTAAGGGCGGTAAGGGTATTGCGACCACTATCGGCGTTTTTGCGGTGTGCAACCCGATAATAGCGATAATTAGCGGGGCGCTTGCGATTATCTTTATTCTCTTTACTGAAATCGGCGCAATGGGTTCTTTTATTGCAACAACCCCGGGCGCAATCGCTATGTGTTATAGCGTGTACGTAGTATATATTGATGCAAGGACGGTTATGGTCAACAATATGATTTTAGCATCGGTAACCAACCTGTTTGCAATAGCGATAATCTTCTTAACTTGGTACGCGCACAGGAAGAATATAAAGCGAATGCTAACCGAAGCCGAGCATCCTACCAACTGGTTGCAGTCAATAAGAGAATCGCGCATTAAAAAGAATGCAAAACTTGAAAAAGAAACTAACGAAACAAAGGAATAAATAAAATAATCCCCCCATATACTGTAGAGTATTCGGGAGGATTTTTTTATGGAAAAGTTCGATATATATAAGGACGTAGCAAGTAGAACGGATGGTGACGTTTACTTAGGCGTAGTAGGTCCTGTAAGAACGGGCAAATCAACGTTCATTACTAAGTTTTTAGACCTTATGGTAACGCCGAATATCGTTAGTAAAGTAAAGCGCCAAATCGCGATTGACGAAATGCCTCAGTCGGGTAGCGGAAAAACGGTAACTACTACCGAACCCAAGTTCGTTCCCGCTGAAAGCGTTAGAATTACCTTAAAAGGTAAAGCCCAAGCAAAAGTAAGGTTAATAGACTGCGTTGGCTATATGGTTGACGGCGCGTTGGGGGTTGAAGAAGACGGCAAGGAAAGGCTTGTTAAAACGCCTTGGAATAGCGAGAGTATCCCTTTGACTAAGGCTGCGGAAATCGGCACGGAAAAGGTAATTAAAGAGCACTCTACCGTAGGTATTTTAGTAACGACGGACGGTAGCGTTTCAGATATTCCAAGAGAGAATTACGTTTCCGCCGAAGAACGCGTTGTTGAAGACCTTAAAAAATGCGGTAAGCCTTTCGTTATCGTTTTAAACACGGCAGACGTTACTTCAAAATCTGCCACCGACCTTGCCGAAAGTTTAACTGATAAGTACGGCGTAAAAGTAATTAAAACTAACCTTTTAAATATTGATGAAGAAGGCATTTGCGAAATTTTAGAAAACTTACTTTTAGAATTTCCGCTTAAAAGTTTTGAAGTTGATATTCCTAAGTGGATGCAGGTTTTACCGTGCGAAAACGAAATGATTTCCGCTATTATTGATAAGGTTAAAGACGTATCTAAAATCGCTACCAAAATGAAGCACTACAAAGTGATTGAAGACGCGCTTTTATCAACGCCCTGCGTATCCGCGGTAACAAAGTCAACCGCCAACTTAGGCGATGGTTCGGCAAGGTATGAACTTGCTGTTCCAAGCGATTTATTCTACGATATCTTAACCGAGTTATCGGGCGATGAAATCAAAGACGAGTTCGCGCTTATGAGTTACGTTAAAGAGTTAAGGGTGGCAAAGGAAAATTACCGCAAACTACAATCTGCGCTTTTAGAAGTGGAAAACGGTGGTTACGGCGTGGTAATTCCCACCGAGAGCGAAGTGGAAATCGGCTCGCCCGAAGTTGTTAAGCGCGGTGGAAGACACGGCGTAAAAATCAAGGCGACCACTTCTTGTATGCACCTTATGAAAATAAATTTATCGGCAGACGTTTCACCTATTTCCGGCACGGAAAAACAATGCAAAGACTTTGCAGAGTATTTAAACTCGCAAAGCGAAGATTCTTCAAAAGTTTTAAAAACCGATATTTTCGGCAAGCAATTATCCACCTTAATTCACGAAGAAATGCAACAAAAACTATCTTCAATGAAGCCTGAGTTAAAATCAAAAATGAGAAAAACGGTAACCAAAATCGTAAACGAAGGCAAGGGTGGTGTGCTTTGCATCCTAATTTAAGCCGTTATAAACTTCGTTATGCGTCGTTACTGCCGTCAAGTTACGACTGCAACAACCAACAAGGTTAGTTGCACCCGATAACTTGCCGTCGAGCCTAGCCTAACTTGTTTCTAACGTCTTAAATCGCACGTTGAACAAACTTTAATCCGTTATAAACGGCGCAATACTGCGTTACTGCGACTTTTTAACATCTCGATGACCAACAAGGTCTATCTCGCCGTTAAAAAATCTTGTGCATTGTCTTGCTTGTTTCTAACGAATTAAAACTCGCGTTCAAAAACTTTGAGCGTAAATAAAGTGTACAACTAACGTAAATTAAATCAACAATATAAAAGATAAAGGGGAAGGTTTGTGTCTTCCTTTTTAAAGGCGCTAAAAAATTCCCTATTGAAAAACGAAAAAACCTATTGTATAATAAAGTTAACGGATATAGTTCCGAAATTTTTCTTAGGAGTACATTTATGGACGTAGACAAAATTAGAAACGTAGCGCTAATAGGTCATAGCGGAGAAGGTAAAACAACGCTTGCAGAAGCAATTTTATTCAATATGAACGTTATTGACCGTCAAGGTAAGGTAGAAGATGGTAATACCGTTATGGATTACGACCCGTTAGAAACGGTAAAAAAATCATCAATTTCACTTGCTTGCGCTTGCGGAGAATATAAGGGCTATAAGTTTAACATTATAGACGTGCCCGGATACTACGATTTTGAGTGTGAACTTGCTCAGGCACTTGCGGTTGCCGATTCGGCAATTATCGTTGCTAGTGCAAGCGGTACGCTTACTGTTGGTACTGAAAGGGCGATTGACTATTGTGTTAAGAGAAAAATCCCTGCAATGCTTTTCATAAACGGACTTGACAAAGATAATTCTGACTTTATTAAGACCGTTAATGCAATCAAGCTCAAATATGGCCACAAGATAGCGCCTATGATAGTCCCGAATATCGTTGACGGTAAGATGAAGGGCTTTGTTAAAGTTGCTTACGGCGTTCTTCGTGACTGGGAAAGAAACGAAAGCCCGATTCCCGATTATTTAAAAGAAGCGTATATGGAAGCAAGGCTTACCGTTTCCGAAGCGGCTGCTGAAAACGATGAAGCGCTTATGGAAAAATTCTTTGAAACGGGCGCGCTTTCACCTGAAGAAATTGAAACGGGTGTAAAAATCGGTATTAACACTTGCTCAACGATTACCGTGTTAGGCGGTAGTGCATATAAAAACCACGGCGTATTTAACCTTATGGATAAGATTATATCAACCCTTCCAAGCCCTGTTGACGCAGGTCACCAAAGAGCGCTTGTTGATGGTGAAAAGATTGCCGTTGAACCTAACGTTAACGATCAAACGGTAGTAAGAATTTTCAAAACGGTAGTTGACCCATACGTTGGTAGACTTAACTATATCAAGGTAATATCAGGTAAGCTCAAATCTGGTCAAACTCTTAAAGTTTCCGGTTGGGGCGAAGAAAAGATTAGCGGTATCTATACGGTAATAGGCAAAAAGCAAGAAGCCGTAAACGAACTTATAGCCGGTGATATCGGCGCGCTTTCTAAACTTGAAAACGCAAGAACGGGCGATACCCTTTATGAAAAAGTTGATACTAAGTTTAAGGCGTTTGAAATTCCGCCTGCAACCTATAAGCGCGCCGTTTACGCCGCTAAAAAGGGTGAAGAAGATAAAATCTTCGCAGGTCTTAATAAACTTAGAGATGAAGATATATCGTTTAGCGTTGAGAAAAATGCCGATACCGGCGAAATGCTTATTTCCGGCGTGGGCGCAACTCAGCTTGAAACGATTAAGAAGAAGTTAAAGGCAAAATTCGGCGTTGACGCAGAACTTAGAAAGCCCAAGATTGCTTATAAAGAAACCATCAAAGGCGTTGCCGAAGCAGAAGGTAAGCACAAGAAACAATCGGGTGGCGCAGGTCAGTACGGCCACGTTAAAATTAAGTTTGAAGCGGGCGCGAGTGACGGCGTTTACGAGTTTGTTGACGCGGTTGTTGGCGGTACCGTTCCTAGACAGTTTATTCCTGCGGTAGATAAAGGTCTTCGCGAAGCGATTAAGGAAGGTGTTTTAGCAGGATACCCCCTTCTCAACTTAAAAGCAACCTTATTCGATGGAAGTTCTCACCCCGTTGACAGTAAGGAAGTTGCGTTCGTATCCGCAGCGAAGATTGCTTACGCCGAAGGTATTAAGAACGCAAAACCCGTTATTTTAGAACCCGTTATGAAAGTAACGGTTATTGCGCCCGATACTTATCTTGGCGATATAATGGGCGATATGAACAAGCGTAGGGGACGTATCGTTTCTACCGACCAAGATGGTGAAAACAGTATAGTAATTTGCGAAGTTCCCGAAAGCGAAATTTTAGAATATACCGCTGAACTTAGGAGTTTCACTCAGGGTCGCGGTAGGTTTACTCAAGAATTCGAGCGTTATGAAGAAGTTCCGTTCGAAGAAACGAGTAAGATTATTTCAGACGCTAAAAAAGATAAAGAATAAGGGGTATAGTAATGGTACTGAGCGTATGTCCTAACCCGAGTATCGATTGCACTATGGAAATGGAGCAACTCGTGGTAGGCAGGCTTAATAGAGTAAACAACAAAATAGTAACTTATTCCGGCAAGGCGCTCAACGCGGCAATAGGAGTAAAAAGGCTTGGTGGCGATAGTTTCGCCACCGGCTTTATGTATGAAAACGAAGGTTCGTTATTCGTTTCTAACCTTGATAACGAAGGGGTTAAAAACTCGTTCGTTTGGAATAAAGGCCACGTTAGAACCAACTATAAAATAGTTGATAACCGTTCAATGCTTACCGAAATTAACGATAAGGGCGAAAACGTTAGCGTAGAAAACCAACAAAAACTGTTAAGTTTAGTAGAAACGCTATCGCCAAACGCATCGGTAGTAATTATGAGCGGTTCGCTTCCTACGGGCGTTGAAAACGATTATTATTATAAACTTGCAAAATCGGTAGGCAAATCGGCAAAGATTATAGTTGATACCGAAGGCGAAAAACTTATTAAAGCCTTATCCGCAGGCGTGTTTATGGTAAAGCCTAATCTAAGAGAACTCGAACAGATTGCAGGTAAGCCTTTAACGAATAAAAAAGAGATGCTCGAATCGTGCTACTCGCTAATTGATAAAGGCGCGGAAAACGTTTTATTGTCGTTGGGGCGAGAAGGTGCAATCTTAACTGACGGAAGTAATTCTTATTATTGCAAAAGTACTTCCGTAGCGGTTAACTCTACCGTAGGCGCGGGGGATAGTATGATTGCCGCCGCATCTGTAATGATAGAGCAAGGTGCGGAAAAGCAAGAAATTTTAAGGTCGGCGGTGGCGGCGGGCACGGCTTCAATCACCACCCCGGGAACCAACTTATTCTACCGTGATAAGTTTGAAGAAATTTACGGTAAAATTTTTGTTAAAAAGGCGTAGACTAATATTGTGATGTTAACAGTAAAACAAATTAAAAACGATGAAGAAGTTAAAGTCTTAATAAAAACGAGCGAAAAACAAATTGACGCGCTCGCATATACCGAACACTCGGTAAGGCACGCGTCAATAGTTTCTACTTGGACGGGAATGATACTTAAAGAAACTGGGCAGTCGGCAAAACTCGTTCGCTTAGGCGAAATTGCAGGCTATCTTCACGATATAGGCAATTCCCTTGCCCGTTACGACCACGCCGGAAGCGGAGCGATTTTGGTTTACAATATCTTAAAACGCTTGGGTATGAATTATTCCGATGCCGCTGAAATTATGATGGCAATCGGCAATCACGACGAGATAAACGGCGTGCCGGTAAGTGTTTTAAGTTCCGCGCTAATCATAGCGGATAAGAGTGACGTGCATAAATCGAGAGTTCGCCATAAAGTTTTAGATAAGAACACGAATATTCACGATAGGGTGAATTTAGCGGTAAACCGTTCTTACGTTAACGTTGATAAAGAAAATTTACGTATAGATACCGTTATAGAAACGGACGATACTATCTGCTCAGTTGCCGACTATTTTGAAATTTATCATCATCGTATGATAATGTGTTCTAAGGCGGCGGAACTTATGGGATATAAGTACGGCTTAATCATTAACGGAACTCGCCTTTTATAAAA
Source organism: Clostridia bacterium (assembly GCA_017646945.1). GTDB lineage: Bacteria > Bacillota > Clostridia > Christensenellales > Borkfalkiaceae > HGM11412. The sequence continues at coordinate 13,622 of JAGCLN010000230.1, forward strand.
TTGCATTATTAAAATCAATCCGAGTATACTATGAGTATGCTCGGATTTTTTAATGAAATTAAAAAGTTTAACACTTTCAAGCGAAGCAAAAAAAGCGTTACGCTTGCCGGCGCGTTGGTTTTTTTCGCCGTGTTTTCAATAGTTCCAACCGCATACTTATTAAGTTTAGCCTTTTCGCTTTTCGGTAAAGAACTATCTTCAATCGCGTCGCTATTTAACATTAAAGAGTTTGAAGAAGTTAAAAGTTTTTTATTAGACGCAACTACCAAACTTTCCGCAAGTGGTAACGCGGTCGTCTTATTTACTATGATATATTCTTCCGCAAACTTATTCGTTCACCTTAAACTAACTGGGGAATTTATCTACAACTATAAGCCTATAAAAGCGTTAAAACTAAGAGTTTTTTCCATATTAGTTACGATTATTTTATCCCTGTTTTTAGCGGTATTACTTGTAATTTACGCCTATCTTTCAGTGAAAATCAAGCTGTTTTTAGGCAATATTATAGGCGGGGTTTTAAATATTGCTTTCTTGTTTTTTATAGTTTTCGCTTCCGTTATCATTTTAAATCTTTACGCTTGCCCTTATAAAATAAAGGCGAAAGAAGTTCTTTTCGGCAGTATTTATACTTCGGTGTTTTTCGTTCTTTCGTCAGTAATTTTCATTGTGTATATCAATTATTTTAAAGGGTTTAGCAGGGCGTATTTAAATCTTTCAACGGTAATCGTGTTTTTGGGCTGGCTTTTTGTTATAATGCGATGTTTAGTTAGCGGTTTTATAATAAACGCATATCAAATAGGTAGGCTTAAAACCCGTAAAAATCTTGACTTAAAATTGTAATTATAGTACAATTTATAAAAAGTGTTTAGGAGTTACAAAATGAAGTGTATTTTAACGGTAATCGGCAAAGATAAGCCGGGTATTATCGCAAAAGTAAGCAATTTACTTGCTAATAACAACGTAAACATAGAAGATATTTCTCAAACCATTATGCAATCAACCTTTACAATGATTATGCTCGTAAATATTGCAAATGCAAAAATCGGTATGGAAAATCTTTCAAAAGAGTTAAAGGCGTTAGGCGAAGAAATCGGCGTTAGCATCCACCTTCAACACGAAGAAGTTTTTGACGCGATGCACAAGGTATAATATGATTAAAACGAGTGAAATTATCGAAACCATAAACATGGTTGAAAAGGAGCACTTCGATATAAGAACGATAACGATGGGCTTATCGCTTTTCGGGTGCATTAGGGATACCGCTAAGGATACCGCAACCGCCGTTTACGACCTTATTTGCAAAAGGGGTAAAAACATCGTTAAGGTTGCAAGCGACCTTTCTTTAGAATATGGCGTTCCCGTAGTTAACAAAAGAGTTTCCGTAACCCCTGCAAGTTTCTTAACTGCAAAGTTTATGGGCGAGGAGCTTGAAATTGCGCTTGCGCTTGATAAAGCCGCAAAGGAAATCGGCGTTGATTTTATCGGTGGTTATTCCGCGCTCGTTCATAAGTCCATGACCGAAAGCGAGAAGAGTTTTATTTTATCTATTCCCGAAGTTTTATCAAAGACCGAAAGGCTTTGTTCTTCCGTAAACGTTGGCTCAACGAGAGCAGGTATCAATATGGATGCCGTTAAACTCGTTGGTGAAGTGGTAAAACGTGCGGCGGATATTACTAAAGACGGGTTGGGCGCGGCGAAGTTCGTTGCTTTCTGTAACGCGGTTGAAGATAATCCGTTTATGGCAGGTGCGTTCCACGGCGTTGGTGAAGGCGATTGCGTTGTCAACGTAGGGGTATCAGGTCCGGGCGTTGTTCAGCAC
>JAGCLN010000231.1 GCA_017646945.1 Clostridia bacterium
ATGAAACACGTTTTTATTATCAATCCCGTAGCGGGATTTGAAAATTCCTTTCTCACTTTATCTGAAAGGTTAAAAAATTTTAAAGATAAATACGATATTACAGTTTACGTTACTTCAAGCATAAAAGATGCTACTGAGTACTTAAAAGATTTTTGTAATACGCATAAAGATATTGAAATTAGGTTCTATTCTTGCGGTGGCGACGGAACGTTAGGCGAAGTCGTTAACGGAATTGCCGGCACTGAAAACGCAAGCGTAACTTGTTTCCCTTGCGGTAGCGGTAACGACTTTGTTAAATCAGTTGGCGGTAAAGAGAAATTTTTAGACCTTGAAAATCTATTTAACGCAGAAAACAGCAAGATTGACCTTATAAAGATTGAAAATTGCGCCTACTCTCTCAACGCGATTAACGTAGGTTTTGAAGCAAAGGCGTGCAAGGTTGCAAACAACTTAAAAGGCAAGTCTAAAAACCCCTATCTTCGCGGTGTTATTAGTGCTTTATTTAACGGTATGAAAAATAACGTTACCGTTGAAGTAGACGGCGAAGTTATCAATCCCGATGGAAAATTACTTCTCTGCACGTTTGCAAACGGCGGTTACGTTGGCGGAAAATACAATTGCGCGCCGAGTTTTTCCCTTGACGACGGTCTTATTGAAGTTTGTTTAATCAAACCCGTTTCCGCGCTCACTCTTATAAGGCTTATCAAAAAATACGAGCGTGGCGAACATTTGGATAGCCCAAGATTTAAAAAGATTATTACTTATCGCCAAGCAAAGCGCATTAAACTATACTCTAATGAAGAATTCGACCTTTGCATTGACGGTGAAATGTATTTATCAAAAGAGTTTAATATTGAATTACAGCCAAAATTTTTAAACTTTGCAATACCGAAAACTAATAAATAATAAAAAATGCTAACAGAATCGTTAGCATTTTAATTTTACCATTTGAGCGGTAACGGATTTTGAGCGTGGCAAGTTTCGATAACGCTAATTACCATAGCCGCTTGCTCGGGGGTTACGAATAAAGGCTCGCCCTTAGTTAAAGCGTTATAAACGCTTTCGTAAACGCCGGCAGTACCAAGGTCGAAAGCGGTGCCTTCGTAATCGCCGTTTTCTTCGTGAGTAATGAGTTTTTCAGAACAGTATAAGGGATTGCCGTTTTCGTCCTGTAAAGATTCTTCGATAACGGGTTGAGGCGGATTTTCACCGTCAACGATATATTTCATTTTATACCAAGACGGCGTGCTAAGAAGCGTTCCCTTAGAACCTTGAATTTTAAGATTGTAACCGCTGAAAGCATCGGTTGAGTTAATTTCAATATCGATAAGCGGTTTTTCAGGCGCGGTGAGTAAGATTTTAACGTAGTCTTCAGCGTCACCACTCGTTAAAGCAAGGTCAAGTTTAGAATATTCTACCTTGAAGTTCTTATCGAAATCTAAAAAGCCAAGCGCGAGCGCGATGGGGTGCGGACCTGTGTTGTACGCGCTACCTGCAACCTTCTTTTGAAGAGTTTGCCAGTCCCAACGGCGAGCAAAACCGCTATAGCGAATGCTGATTTGCTTAATATCACCTAAAACCCCGTCTTTAATAAGTTTTTGAGCGTGAATAAAGAAAGGGGAAGGTTGAGAGTTGTGGAACACCGCAAGTAAAACGCCCTTTTCTTTAGCAATTCTAATAAGGTCGTCACATTCGTAACGAGTTTTAGCAAACGGCTTATCTACCATTACGTTAAAGCCGTGTTCTAAAAGGTCCTTAGTAATACTATAATGCATTTCAGAGTAAGATACGTTTACGACTAAATCGATATCTTTTTTATCAAAGAGTTCTTTATAGTCGCAAAGAGCGATTGCGCCTTCGTACATTTCTTCGGCAATTCTGCGTCTACGTTCATCGAATTCAACAACGTATTTTACGTTATAATATACGTTTCTTTCACAAGTGTAGTACGAACCGTGAATACTCTTACCCGACCTTCCTTGACCTATTATTGCAACATTGAGTTTTTTCATAATTTTCTCCATTAAAAATGTTTTATATTTCCAAAATTAAACGAAAACCGTTTATTTTTTGTTGTAAATTTATAAAGTTTATGCTAAACTTTTAATATGAATTTGAATTTAGAAAAGTTAACCTACAATCACGTGGTATTTGAAAACCCTCTTATAAATAGCGATTTTAAAAACCATTCGCATAACGTTTACGAACTTTTATTCTTTATAAAAGGCGAAGCGTCTTACGTTATTGAAAACAGAAAGTACGGCCTTAAAAAGAACGATTTGGTGTTTATTCGCCCTAACCTTTACCACTATATAGAGATTGATTCTAACGCCGAGTATGAAAGAATAAACATATCTTTCGACCCCACCGTTATTAAAAGCGAACTCATTAAGAAAATCCCTAAGGAAATGGAAGTTGTTAACTGCGCGCAAAACGGCGTTGTGGCAGAAATTTTCGGTAGAATGAACTACTACGCTACCAACCTTAATGAAAGCGATTTCGCCTGCGTTTTAGAATCACTTTTAACCGAGATTTTCTACGCGTTGAGTCTATCTACTGATGAAATTCTCAATATTCCTTCGGAAATTTCACCCTTACTTACAAAAGTTTTGAAATATATTAGCGATAATTTATTCACCATAACTTCCGTAAAAGAGATAAGCGACGAGTTTTTCGTTACCGAACAATACCTTCACAGAATTTTTCAAACTCAGCTGAAAATTTCACCTAAGAAATATTTGAACGCCAAGAGATTGCTTCACGCTCAAAAACTTATTCAACGCGGTAAAAAGCCGGTTGACGTTTACGTTGAGTGCGGTTTTGAAACCTACGTTGGCTTTTATAAGCAATACGTTAATACTTTTGGTTATTCCCCTTCTAAAGAAAAGAGTAAAACCTACTTAAAGCCTTGATTTCAAGGCTTTTTATATTACCTTTTTACCCATTACGAATACTGATGAAACTTCAATTTCGTCATCAAACACGATAACGTCTGCATCTTTTCCTGCGGATAATTCACCCTTGTTTAAATTCATAACGGTAGCAGGTGTTTTAGTGAGCATTTTTACTGCGAACGGTACGGAATAACCACAGCCGTTTACTAGCGTTTTGATTAAAAGGTTACTCGTTGCGATACTGCCGGCAAAACCCGTTCCGTCGCTAAGTTTACAAACCCCGTCTGAAACAACGTACGAAACACCGCTCATAACACCCTTTTCAACGTTTGAGCCTGCAATTTCAAGGCTATCCTTTACTAAGCAAACCTTATCTGCGCCCTTAATTTTAACTATCATTTTGATAAGTTCGTAAGGAAGGTGCTTTCCATCGGCAATAATTTCAACGAAAACGTCATCTAATAAATACGCTGATTCAATCACGCCTAAATATCTAAAACCTTTAACCCTTTTTACAGTTGAAGTGCAACTATATAAGTGAGTTACTAAGTTACAGCCGTTTTCAACGGCTTTTTTCATATCTTCATAAGTAGCATCGGTATGCCCTGCGGAAACTAGTACGCCTTTTTTAGTTAAGTATGAACAAAACTCTCCGCTCGTATCCTTTTCAGGCGCGTAAGTCCAACGGGTAACGATACCGCTATAATCTTCAATGAGTTTTTCATATTCCGCTTTGATAGGCGACTTGATAAAACTGCCCGATTGAGCGCCACTTTGATTTTCCGAAAGGTACGGGCCTTCAAGGTGAGCACCCAAAATATTAGCAAGCGATTTACCGCTTTTTTTCGCAACTAAAATATCTTCAACCGCATTTCTCATTACCGAAAAATCATCGG
>JAGCLN010000232.1 GCA_017646945.1 Clostridia bacterium
CTGAGGTTGACCTTGTTGGTCATCGTAAATGCAACGGCTTGGCAGTAACGACCTTGTGCGCCGTTTATAACGGCTTAATGGTGGAAAAGACGCATCCCCGTAAATACCATAGCCATATCGTAACTATCCGCTGCGGAAATAACGATATCGTCACGCAAGGAACCACCGGGTTGAGCAACGAAGGATACGCCACTTTTTGCGGCGCGGTCAATATTGTCACTAAACGGGAAGAAGGCATCGCTACCTAAAGATACGCCTTTAATGGTGGAAAGGTATGCTTTCTTTTCTTCCTTAGTGAAAGGTTCGGGGCGAACGGCAAAGTATTTTTGCCATACGTTATCGCCGAGAACTAAATCACTTTCGTCATCGGAAAGATAAAGGTCGATAATATTGTTTTTATCAGGTCTACCAACGCCATCGGCAAATTGAAGGTTTAACACCTTTTCGCTTTGGCGAAGATGCCAAAGGTCTGCCTTTTGAGCGGCTAAACGGGTACAATGGATACGCGATTGTTGACCTGCGCCTACGCCGATTGCTTGACCGTCATATGCAAAGCAAACGGAATTTGACTGAGTGTATTTTAAAGTGATAAGAGAAATGATAAGGTCAATCTTCTTATCTTCAGGAATATTTTTGTTTGCGGTTACAACGTTAGTAAGTAAGTCCGCATCGATTTTAAAGTTGTTTCTACCCTGTTCGAAAGTAATGCCGTAAACTTGCTTAGTTTCGATTTCATCAGGAATATAATCGGGGTCGATTTTAACGATATTGTAACCGCCCTTTTTCTTAGCCATTAAAATTTCAAGCGCTTCTTTAGAGTAAGCAGGGGCAATAACGCCGTCACTTACTTCTCTTGAAATGATTTTTGCAGTTACCGCATCGCATTCGTCGGAAAGCGCAATCCAGTCACCAAACGAACTCATTCTATCCGTTCCTCTTGCTCTTGCGTAAGCGCAAGCAAGGGGAGAATCGTCTAAACCGTCAATATCGTCAACGAAACACGCTTTTTTGAGCGCGGGCGAAAGTTTTTTACCAACCGCCGCAGAAGTTGGCGATACGTGCTTGAAACTTGAAGCACAAGCCATACCAGTTGCAATTTTAAGTTCTTTAACAAGTTGCCAAGAGTTGAAAGCATCTAAAAAGTTGATGTAACCAGGCTTGCCGTTGATAACTTCAATAGGAAGGTCTTTGCCGTTTGCCATAAAAATTTTAGATGGTTTTTGGTTGGGGTTGCAACCGTATTTTAAAAGTAATTCTTTCATGTTATACCTCGTGAACGTTGTAGGTTACGCTTTCAGTTTCGCCATTTGCAAGGTCGATGTACCTTACGTGCATAGCGATTTTATTGTTAGCGTCAAGATTAGTCCAAATTTCTTCAGCGAAAGCATCGATATCGTTAGGAATAACTACTCTTTCAGGTTCGCCAAGGAAAGTGGGAAGAGGGTTGCCGTCAGTAACGTAAGTGTGGATAAAGTGACCTAAGCCGTTTATCGGTTCGTATTCGTAAAAATAACGGTTGCAAGCGCTACCTACCGCATCTGCGCTCTTTAAGATAGACATTTCGTAATTAAAGTTACCGTCAAGATGCAAAATACCGCTAATTCTCGGGGTGAAGTTGGGGGCATCGGGTTCAAACGCTCTCGTTCTAAGCGCTACCCTAAAATCTCCGCCCTTTTGTAAAAATTCTTCAACGGTATCAGTTTGGTCACCGTTAGTTACGATAACGTCACTACCTACAACCTTGATAGGTGAATAAATAATGAGCGAAGGGTCTTCTACTTTTGACGGGTCGTAAGGATAAATAGTTATCTCATCGCCGTTTTCAACGAAAACTCTGTTTCTACTGTTTTCGCTTCTACCCATAATAAAGTAAGCAAACACAGCCTTTTTACCATCTTCACTCTTGCCGATAACGATACCCCTGCCAACGTAAGGGTTACCGCTAATTCTTTCTTTAACCGATAAAGTTTCGTAAGTCATAATATCTCCTAATTGTTTTCGCGAAGTTCTTTCGCAACTTTTTCAAGCGATGCGGGAAGTAATATCCATTCCGCTTCGCGCATAACTCTTTTTTGTAAGATTTCAGGCGTATCACCATCTTCAACGGCTACCGCCTTTTGCATAATGATTTTGCCACCGTCAGGAATTTCATTTACGAAGTGAACGGTTGCACCGGTTACTTTAACACCGTACTTTAACGCTTCTTCGTGAACTTTAAGCCCGTAATAACCTTTTCCGCAAAAAGACGGAATTAAAGAGGGGTGAACGTTTATAATTTTGTTTTGGTATTTTTTGGTAAAATCTTCGGATAAGATTGATAAGTAACCCGCTAAAACGATAAGTTCAATACCTTCTTCTTCTAAGATTTCAACCGTTTTCTTTTCGCGCTCGGAAAGAGTTTTATATTCGTTTTTATCAACGCAAACGGCTTTTACGCCAAAGTTCTTAGCGCGTTCGAGCGCGTATGCGTTTGGATTGTTTGATAAAACGAGCTTAATTTCCGCATCGGGAATTTCACCGCGCTTTTCACTTTCAAGTATGGCTTGAAGATTAGTTCCGCCACCCGAAACGAAAACGGCTACCTTGATTTTATCTTTTAGCATAAGATAACACCGTCGTCGCCTTCAACGATTTCACCTAAAACGTAAGCGTCTTGACCGTTTGCCTTTAAGATGGAAAGCGCCTTTTCAACGTCACTCTTAGCAACGATAACGCTCATACCAACGCCCATATTAAAGGTGTTAAACATATCGCGTTCGTCAATACCGCCAACCTTTTGTAAAAGCTTGAAGATAGGAAGAACTCTAACGTCTTCTTTCTTGATTTTAACGGATAAGCCTTTCTTGATAGAACGAGGCATATTTTCATAGAAACCACCACCGGTAATGTGAGAAACACCTTTAACCTTAACTTCGTCAAAAAGCGCAAGCATAGGCTTAACGTAGATTTTAGTGGGGGTAAGCAAGGTTTCGCCAAGCGACTTACCACCAAGATCTTCAATAGGCGAAGTTAAATCGCAATTTTCAACGTCAAACACCTTTCTAACGAGTGAGAAACCGTTTGAGTGAACGCCCGATGAAGGAAGGGCAATCATAACGTCACCTACTTCCATAGAGTTTTTGTCAATAACCTTAGACTTATCAACGATACCTACCGAGAAGCCTGCCAAGTCATATTCGTCAATAGGATAGAAACCGGGCATTTCAGCGGTTTCACCACCGATAAGTTCACTACCCGATTGAACGCAACCTTCAGCAACGCCTTCTACGATAGAAGCGATTTTTTCGGGAACGTTTTTACCGCAAGCGATATAGTCAAGGAAGAACAAGGGTTTAGCGCCACAACAAATAACGTCGTTAACGCACATTGCAACACAGTCAATACCCACGGTGTTATGCTTATCCATTAAGAAAGCAAGTTTAAGTTTAGTACCAACGCCGTCAGTACCCGAAACGAGTACGGGGTTAGTATAACCGGTAAGGTCAAGCGCAAATAAACCGCCGAAACCACCGATATCGGAATTAGCGCTGTTTACAACAGTTCTTGCAATATGTTTTTTCATAAGTTCAACCGCTTTGTAACCGGCGGTAATATCAACACCGGCTTTTGCGTAACTTTCAGATCTTGATTTATCGTGCATAAAAATTCTCCTAATAATTGTTTATTGATTGAGTTATTTAAAATTGATTTTTTGTTTTTAACTAATTGGATGAGATTGACCTTTTGGTCATCGAAGTCTATCGGCTAAGTAGAAACGAAGCATAACGCCGTTTATAACGGATTAAAGTTTGTTCAACGTGAGATTTTAAGACGTTAGAAACAAGCAAGACAAGGCTCGGCAAGGATTTGTCGGGCACAATTGACCTTTGTGGTCATTGTGGTCGCAAAGACTTGACAGAAACGCAGTATTGCGCAGTTTATAACGGCTTAAAAATTATTCTTTGCCCGTCCAACAATAAGTACACAACTTACACTTGTCCACACCGATTGATTTACAAAGCCC
>JAGCLN010000233.1 GCA_017646945.1 Clostridia bacterium
ACGTATGCAACTTCATCGATTTCCTTTAAGCCGTTCATAACCATCTCACCGATTTCTTTAGAAGTAATTTCTTGGTCGAGTGAGTTGTAAACTTGCTTTTGAATATCTTCAACCAAATTGTCAATCTTAAACATTGGAACGGGGCGCTTTTCACACGCCTTAATGATACCGCTTTTAATCTTGCCGGCATCAAACATCTCGCGAGTTCCACCTGACTTGATTACTAAAACGGGCGTTGTTTCAACCGTTTCGTAAGTGGTGAAACGCCTACCGCAACCGATACACTCACGCCTACGGCGTATCATCGTATTTTCATCGGTAGAACGGGAATCTATAACTTTACTTTCTATGCATCCGCAATACATACACTTCATAACGAATTCTCCAAAAATGCTAAGTTCCTTTTATATTGTATCACCTTTTCGCGTTTTTGCAAGTATTTACACAAAAAAACAGCCTTATCTCTTCTTTTTTCCGCCATTTTTATTAGAAGATAAACCCTTTTTGTAAACTTCAGTTCCGCGTATAAACTTTTTGGTGGGTTTTAATTTGCTTTCTTCTTTCTTATTATGCCCGTTTTGTAACTTTTCAACCGCGCATAAAGCATACGCTTTATTGACCAAATCTTTATTCTTTGGAAGCCTATATTGAAGTAGGGCGCGTTGAAGTTGCTTTTCGCTCCTTTCTTTGGGAACGTAAACGGGTTTTAAAGTATCGGGGTCAATGCCCGTATAGTACATACAAGTAGACCTTGTTGACGGCGTGGGATAAAAATCTTGAACCTGCTCGGGCATATACTTAACACTCTTTAAATACTCGGTAAGTTCAACCGCATCTTTAAGCGCGCAACCGGGGTGAGAAGATATTAAGTACGGCACTAAAAATTGCTTCTTGCCGAGTTTTTCGTTTATCTTTTTATACCTTTCGTTAAACGCTTTGTATACCGAGAACGAAGGCTTGTTCATTACTTTTAAAACGTTATCCGACATATGCTCGGGCGCTACCTTTAACTGCCCTGATACGTGGTGCTTAACGATTTCTTCCATAACGGACGGGTCTTTTTCGTAAAGAAGATAGTCGTAACGAATTCCGCTACGAATAAACACTTTCTTAACCCCTTCAACCGCCCTTGCCTTTCTTAAAAGCGCAATAAATCCGCTGTGGTCTACTTTAAGGTTGGGGCAAGGCTTGTTGCCGATACAGTACCTATCTTTACAAACGCCTTTGCACTTTTGCTTATCGCAAGCAGGCTCGCGGAAGTTTGCAGACGGACCTGAAAGGTCGTGAATATACCCTTTAAAATCTTTGTCTTTCGTTAAAAGTTTAATCTCGGCTAATATGTTATCGTCACTTCGTTTTTGAATAACCCTGCCTTGATGGTAGTTGATAGAACAAAATGAACAACTGCCGTAACAACCCCTGTGCGAAACTACTGAAAACTTTACTTCTTCAATGGATTTAATACCACCTTCTTTTTCGTAAACGGGGTGGCACCTACGCTCGTAGGGAAGATTGTAAATAAAATCCATTTCCTTTTCGGTAAGGGGGAATTGCGGTAAATTTTGAACTACTATTTCGCCGTTCTTTTGCTCTTGAAAAATCACGCTTGCATTATGAGAATCGGTGTTTCGCGCCTGCTGTCTAAACGCCTTTGCATATTCGAGTTTATCGCTACAAACCGCGCTATAAGACGGAAGTTCAATATATCCCTTTTCTAAAAGGGCTGATTTATTTTCAAGGGTTGTTTTGTAAACAGTTCCCCTAACGTCAGTAATTTTATTGATAGGAACACCCTTTTTAACGAGCGCCAAAATATCCCAAAACGGCTTTTCGCCCGCGCCGTAAATCAAAAGGTCTGCCTTACTATCTATAAGTTGCGATTGCATTACCGTATCCGCCCAGTAATCGTAGTGGGCAAATCTTCTAAGCGACGGTTCAACACCGCCGATAATAACGTAACTATCGGGGAATAACCTTTTTAAAGTGTTAGCGTAAACGGTTACTTGCCTATCGGGGCGTTTGCCTTGCTTGGACAAGGGAGAATAAACGTCACCATCGCGCTTCTTTTTAGCAACGGTATAGTTGTTTACCATACTATCAACCACGCCACCCGATATTAAATAAGCAATCTTAGGAACAGGCAAGTTAAAATATTCCGCATCGCAAACAGGTTGCGGAATAATACCTATCGTAAAACCTTCGCTTTCGATAAGGCGGGATATTATTGCGTGGCCGTAAGTTGGGTGGTCAACGTAAGCATCGGAAGATATCATTACGAAGTCAAGACCATCTACCACTTCTTTTTTAGTTATAGGTAAAAACATATTTTGTGAATTGTAATAAATACTAAGTCTATGATGATTTTTATAATAACTTTGATTTCCGTTTATTTTTTAGCGGTTAATTTTTACGCTTTCACGCTGATGCGCTTGCAAAAAACCCAAGCGGTATCTAACGAAAACCCGCGAAGAAAAATTACCGATAAGAAAATATTTTTATCGGGCGCGCTCGGTGGCGCGCTCGGTGTTTATTTAGCAACCTTTATACTAAAATACAGGCGCGATAGCCTTTTTATTATGGTGCTTATGCCTATACTTATCGCGCTAACCATTCTTTTAATAGTTACCGCGTTTAAGTTTAGAGTTTTAATTCGCTAAGAAATTCTTTAATCGTTTTAGCAAGTTTATCGCCGATGCCATCGGTCTTTGCAATTTCTTCGGCGGATGCTAAGTTGAGAGAAGAAATATCTTTAAACTTGTCCATAAGCGCGTTGCGTTTAGCCTTGCCGATTCCAGGAATTTCAGTAAGAACAGATTGAAGATTGCGCTTGCCCCTTAAATTTCTATTAAAGGTGATTGCAAAGCGGTGCGTTTCATCGCGAAGGCGGATAAGAACTTGCAAAGCCTTGTCCGACTTAGGTAATTTTATTGAATCTTTGCTATCTAAGGTAAAAATTTCTTCTTCCCTTTCGGCAAGAGAAACAAGGTCGATACCGCTAATACAAAGTTCATCGAAAACTTCTTTTACGGAAGATAATTGACCCTTGCCACCGTCAATCACGATAAGGTCGGGGCGAGAAAACTTTTCTTCTTCCGCCGTGTTGAGTTTTGAAAGCCTGCGCTTTAAAACTTCTTGTAAACACTTAAAGTCATCGTTACCTTCAACCGTTTTTATCTTGAAACGGCGGTATTCGTTTTTGTCCGGCTCGCCGTTTGTAAACACCACCATAGCACCGACTTTATCAACGCCTGAAATGTGCGATATGTCGTAACACTCTATTCGCTTTGGAACTTTTGAAAGGTTGAGTTCGGTTTTCAATCTTAAAAGCGCTAACTCGCGAACTTCGTGCTTTCTAACAATCTTGTC
>JAGCLN010000234.1 GCA_017646945.1 Clostridia bacterium
ATAGGGGCTTGCTATTAAAAACGTTCTTGGTCTTACCACGATAGATAAAGGAAGTGGAGAAACCGTTTTATTTTTACACGGTTATCTTTCTTCAAAGGAAAGTTTTATACGGCAGATAGATTACTTTTCAAAGCGGTATAGAGTAATCGCGCCCGACCTATCGGGGTTTGGTGAGAGCGAGCCATTAAAATACCCGTATTCGCTTAACGATTATCTTTTAAAAGTAAGATTGTTGCTTGATGAACTCGGCGTTAAAAGTTGCCACGTTATAGCCCACTCGTTCGGCGCGAGAATAGCGATTCGCTTGGCGATAGTAGACGATAGGGTTAAAAGACTCGTTATCACGGGCGGAGCAGGGTTAAAACCACGGCGGACTATAAAATACTACTCTAAAGTTTATTTATATAAACTTTTAAAATTTTTAAAATTAAAAAGGCTAACCAAGAATTTTGGTAGCCGTGATTATAAAAGCCTATCGCCTATAATGAAAGAGAGTTTCGTTAAAATAGTGAACGAGCATCTTGATAAAGAAGTTCGCCTTATCCAAAACGAAACGCTCGTTATCCACGGCGAAAAGGATACTGAAACGCCGTTATATATGGCTAAAAAATTTAAAAAACTCATAAAAAACTCTCGCCTTAAAGTTTTAAAGGGCTGTTCTCACTTCGCTTTTGTTGACGACAGTTTTGATTTTAACCTTTTAGTAGATAGTTTTTTATCGGGAGAATAATATGTTAAATTTGCTTTCAAAAATCATTCCCGCAACGCAAATTTTGCCTGTGGAAGAAATAAACACCGCATCGGAACTCTTTATACCGCTTAGGGTATTAGGCTTTTTCGTAGTAGGGCTTTTAAACGCATTATTGATGCTCGCGTTATCAAGAAAGTTTTTGCGTGGCGCTCAGGGTAGCGGATACAGGGCAGGCGATTATTTTAAGTGGGTAAACAAGAAAGATAACGTTTACTTTACGAGAATTTGTATGCTCGCAATGCTTTCCGTTTTAGGCTTTATCTTAGTAAATATGGCGGTATCGTTCATATCGCACCCGATGATAAAGTACAGCGGGTTTTTAGTTTACTTTTTATTCTTAGCAATCTATCTTAAAGGCGAGAGTAAAGATAAAAGCAGAGTACCGCTCGTAATAACTAAGAGAACGATAAGGGTAATGATAACCTTTGCGCTTTTAGTAGTTTTGTTAAGCGTTGCGCTTATCTTTATAGTAAACTTCATAGCGATTCCCTTCCAAAATAATTTGCTTGCAAATTTTAGATACGCCGTGCTTTGTTTATGCCCGATAGCAATTCCCTATCTCGTTCTTTTATCGTTAATCATAAACAAACCGCTTGAAAAGATAATCAATAAAAAGTATTACAAGGCGTGCAAAGAAACGCTTGCTAACAGGCAAGACCTTATCAAGATAGGTATAACCGGTAGTTATGCAAAAACGACCGTTAAAAATATTTTAACTACCATTTTATCTGAAAAGTACAAAGTTTTGGCATCGCCCGAATCGTACAACACGCCTATGGGTGTTGTTAAAACGGTTAAGCGTTTAGAAGATAGCCACCAAGTATTGATTTGTGAAATGGGCGCGAGAAGGTCGGGTGAAATTCGCGAACTTTGTTCTTTGGTTGAGCCGAGAATCGCGGTAATTACCGGTATCAATAGCCAGCACTTAGAATCGTTCATTTCAATAGAGAACATAATTAGAACTAAAAGCGAAATTATCGGCGGTGATTTTAGCGGAAAGGCGTTTATTTCGGCAGATAGCGTTCACGCGGTAGGCATTTATGAAAAAGCATCGTGCGAAAAGTATCTTGCCGGCGTTAAAAATCACGATAGTTCAAGCGTATACGCTGAAAATATCGTAGTTAACGAGAGTGGCACTTCCTTTACTATCGTTTGCGGTGAAGAAAAGATAGATTTAAAAACGGAACTTTTAGGCGAGCATAACGTAAGCAATATCGTTCTTTGCGTATCGGTTGCGTTAAACCTTGGCTTTACTCTTAAAGAAATCGCTTTGGCGATTGAAAAACTCAAAATGATACCGCACAGGCTTGAACTTAAAAAAGCCGAAAACGGCGTGTTCGTTCTTGACGATGGTTACAATAGTAACCCCGATGGAATAATGCACGCAATCAAGGTTTTAAGTTCGTTTAGCGGTAAAAAATACGTGGTAACCCCCGGCGTTATAGAACTTGGCGCGTCAGGTTATAGATACAACTACGAAGCGGGTAGGTATATGGCTTCGGTATGTGACGGGGTCATCTTAGTAGGCAGGCGCGGTAGTTTGCATATAAGAGAAGGTCTTTTAAGTAAAGAATATCCTACGGATAAAATCTATATGGTTAAAAACTTAGAAGAAGGCAAGGAAAAGTTGAAAGACTTAGTTTCGTTAGGCGATACGGTATTATTTGCAAACGACCTTCCAGATATCCACCTATAAAAAGATAAATAATAAAAAACACCAAAGCAAAAGTTTTAGTTTTAACTTATAATGCGGAGGTGTTTTTATTTTGAAAAATATTGTAGTTTTTTTCGGCGGAAAATCTTGCGAGCACGAAATTTCAATCATAACCGGCGTTCTAACCCTTAATAGCCTTGATAAAACTTGCTATAATCCTATTCCCGTTTACGTTAGTAAAAGCGGTGAGTGGTTATACGGCGAAGACCTTTTCGACGTTGCTTTTTACAAATATCAATCTTTTAAAAAACTTAAAAAAGTAACGCTATTATCTAACGAGCCAACCCTTTATTACAAGGGCAAAAAACCCAAAAAACTATGCGATATTTACTGCGCTATCAACTGTATGCACGGTCTTAACGGCGAAGACGGAACGCTTGCAGGCCTACTTAAATTTCATAAAATACCGCTCGTTGGCGCGCCGTTATTTTCAAGTTCGCTCTCAATGGATAAAGACTATACCAAAAAGTTTTTAAAGGGGATAAAAGTTGAAACGCTACCGTACGTTTCCTATACTAAAAGCGAGTACATAAAAGGGGATAGCGGGTTAGTAAACGTTGAAAACAAAATCGGTTATCCGCTAATTATAAAGCCTGCAAACTTGGGTAGCAGTATAGGAATTTCAACCGCGAACAACCGCGATGAACTCGAACTTGCGCTAAAAAAGGCTTTTACATACGATAGTAAAGTAATTATCGAGAGGTTTTTAACTTCGTTTGACGAGTTCAATATTGCCGTTTGCAAGATGGACGGAGATATCGTTTTAAGCGGAATAGAAAAGCCTTCGCGCAGTCAAAACATTTTAACTTTTGACGATAAGTATCAAAACTATTCGGGTAACGCGGAAAGGGAATTTCCTGCAAAGATTTCAACAAAACTACAAAACAAGATAGAAAGCGTAAGTAAAAAAATCTACGAAGAAGGCGGGTTTAGTGGAATTGTAAGGTTAGATTTTATCTTTGGCGAAGATAAAATTTATTTAAACGAGATAAACACCGTTCCAGGTTCTATGGCTTACTACTTATTTACCGATAGTTTAAAAGTATTTTCTGCGATGCTTTCAAACCTAATAAGGCAGAGTGTAAAAGACTTTAACTTGTTTAATTCGAGCGTATTTTCATACTCGTCAGGCGTGCTTAAAATAAACGGAAGTAAGGGTTCTAAGCGATTGACAAGTAAAAATTAGGGTGTTATAATGGCGTTACGAGTAAATTGTACGGCTGCGGGAATTATATTCACGAGGAAAGTCCGGGCTTCACGTAGCAGGGTGCCGCGCTAACGGCCGGTGAAGGTGACTTTAAGGAAAGTGCAACAGAAAATTACCGCAACGCAAGTTGTAAGGATGAAAAGGCGAGGTAAGAGCTCACCGTCTTTGCGGTAACGCAAGGAGCAGTGTAAACCCCACCTGAAGCAAGATAGGAATGCGTGCATAAGAGGCTACGGCGTACGCATTTGATTTATTCGCTTGAGCCTATCGGTAACGGTAGGACTAGATAGATAGCCGTATTAAATGACAGAACTCGGCTTATAGACCATCTTGTATTTTTAAAAGTTCATCACAAACGTTATTAAAAGTTTGTGATATTACTTTGGTAATAATAAAATGCGGGCAAAATTGCCC
>JAGCLN010000016.1 GCA_017646945.1 Clostridia bacterium
ACCGCAGCAACGGCGTTATCACCACCTTTTGATATTGCCCCTAAAACTGCAATATCGGCGGTGTTGAAAACAAGTTGCAACACGTTTGTTAGCATTATGGGAATAGAAAAGGTTACGATTTGTTTAAAAAGCGGACCGCTTGTAAAATCTCGCTCTATTTTTCCCTTGCGGTATTTATGTTGTACACTCACTTTGTGAGCGTGGTTATTTACTCCCATTTTTACTTCCTGTGTTTAATCAATATTTTTATACTTTTCTTTAAGGGTTTTAAAAGTTAACAATAAAACTACTAAAAGTAACGCCGAAGTTACGAGCCAAGATACCGGATAGGCAAAGAAAATCAAGGCGTATTTTTGATAAAGTTTAAATACGGTTGTTATCCAAACCGTTATGATTACGAAAGACCCGAATAAACATATAACAACGCTTTCCATGCTTTTACCGAGTGCGCGAAGGGAATATGATAAAATTTCCATAACACCGCATAAAAAGTACGGCAAGCAAGCAACGAGCATTCTTGTAACGGCGTAGTCTATAACCGCGCTATCGCCGGAAACGAGCGTTAAAATCGGTTTGCATAGCGCCGTTGCGATTACGCTTAAACTTATGCCCAACACGCTAACGGTTAACGCGCTATATAAAACCGCGGTCTTTATTCTTTGGTAGTTTTTAGCGCCGTTGTTTTGGCTAACTACCGAAGTTGTTGCGAGAGATATGCCGTGCATCGCCCTATAGACGTACATTTCTATCTGGTACGCGTACGAAGAACCTGAAACCGCACTCTTTCCGCAAAGATTAACCGACGATTGAATAAGTACGTTTGAAAAGGTAAGAAGGCTACTTTGAACGCCAACGGGTACGCCTACTTTAACGATTTCAATAAACTCTTTTTTAAAAAACTTTAAGTACTTAACGCTAAGGTTAACAACGCCTTTCGCCTTTATTAAAGTAATAGCGCATAAAAGCGCGGAAATGCCGTTTGAAACGACGGTTGCTATTGCAACGCCTTCAACGGTCATATCAAAAACGGTTATGAATAGCGCATTTAATATAACGTTTACTACCCCGCCTATCAATATGAAGATAAGGGGGCGTTTGCTATCCCCTGCCGCTCGCATTACCGCCGATAAAAAGTTATAAAGCATAAGTATAGGCGAGCCTAAAAAATATATTCTTAAATATATAACGGCGGAATCTATAAGCGCTTGGTCGCTTTTCATAAGCGTTAAAAAGAACCTTGCACCAAACCAGCCTATCGCCATAAGGATACAGCCGAATATAAAACTTAAAACTACGCTCATTCCAACCGTTTTTCTTGCGCCTTCACTATCGTTTGCGCCAAGGCATTTTGAAACGACTACGTTAACGCCTACCGATAAACCCAAAAACATACTTATCATTAGGTTTACTAATGCACTCGTTGAGCCAACGGAAGCAACCGCATCATCGCCTACTAAAACGCCGAGCATAGTTATATCTGCGGTACTATATAGGCTTTGAATTACGTTTGAAAATATAATCGGCAAGGAAAATAATATTATTTGTTTAAACA
>JAGCLN010000235.1 GCA_017646945.1 Clostridia bacterium
CCGTAGTTTTGCCACTACCTAAATCGCCGGCGAGAGAAATCTTTAAATCTATCATATCCATAACTTTCGTAAATTTTAGTCGTATATAATATATAACATTATATACCCTTTGTCAAACTATTTAAGGCGGTTATGCGGACAAACTTTGATACAAAGGCCACAAACCGAACCCCTGCCTATGTCTTTATAAGTCTTCATATGGTTAGAACATTTTTCCGCTGAGAAAAAATCGTCTCTTAGTAAGTTTTCACTATACGGAATTCCGCTTATCGCACCCGCAGGGCAAGTCTTAACGCAAAGGTTGCACTCACCGCAACCATTTTCGATAATCGGCATATCGCTTTTTAATTCCATATCGGTTAAAATAGTGGCAAGCCTTACCTTTGAGCCGTACTCCTTACTAATAAACAAGGCGTTTTTACCGATAAAACCAAGCCCCGAAAGTCTTGCGCCTATCTTGTGTGAAAACGCGCCACGGTAAGAAGATTTATCGTCCGCCGTAGATTGCGAAGCAGCGATAGGAAAGGCGTTGTAGCCTTGTTTTTCAATCAAGCGCGCGCCTAAAAACGCTATTTTATCAAGCAACGCGTTTGCCGTTCTATACGAGTGAAAATATTCCATCGTAGGTTTTTTATCTATCGTTTTTAAAACGGCATCGGGAAGTTTAACCGCAATAGTTACCGCGTATATTAAATTTTCCTGCCCGATAATCGGGCTTTTGCCAAGGCGGGAAAACCCTACTAAGTCTGCGCCTTGCTCGATAAGTTTTTCTCTTAAAACACTTTCGTTCATATCAAATATCGTAAATTATAGTAACGGGCCCGTCAGAGAGTTGAGATATCTTCATATCCGCACCGAACACACCCTTTTTTACGGCTACGCCGTAAGATGCTAACTTTTCGCAAAAATAATCGTATATAGGTTGAGCCTTATCAGGCGTTTCGGCATTGATAAAACTCGGTCTATTTCCGTGAGAAACATCGCCGTATAAAGTAAATTGCGAAACGCTCATTATTTCACCTTGAACGTCTAAAACTGATTTGTTCATTTTGCCAAACTCGTCTTCAAAAATTCTAAGTTTTGCAATCTTGCCAGCTAAATAATCGGCGTTTTCGTACGTATCGCCTTTCGCCACTCCGAAATACACTATTAAACCGAACGGAATTTGAGAAATTAAGTTTCCGTCAACTTTTAAAGACGTTTCTTTAACCCTTTGAACAACCGCTCTCATTTAAAATTCCTCCGCAACGAGTGATGCTGCGCCTATAATTCCCGCATCGTTTTGAAGTTTTGCAGTAAGTATTGCAGGCTTTGGCGTTCCCTTGTAACCATATTCGTACTTTTCAAGATAACCAACTACTCTATCGGTTAGATTTGCGCCTTCTTTACTGATACCACCGCCAAACACAATCGCATCGGGGCGGAAGATATTGCAATAGTCTAAACAACCTTCTGAAAGATATGAAATGTATTTAGCAATTACTCGTTTAGCCGTCTTATCGCCTTGCTTTTCGCATACGAACGCAGTTTTGCCATCAACTTTATCAAGGTTGAAATCAACTGCATTCCACATTGACGAATCTTTGTTTTTAAGCATATATTCTTTGGTAATTCTAACGAGCGCGGTTGCCGATGCGTACTGCTCGAAACAACCCTTTCTACCGCAACCGCAAGGCAAACCGTTTGCGCGAAGAACTATGTGGCCAAGTTCCGCCACCATACCGTTAGTACCTTCGTATAGTTTTTTATCAATAACTATACCACCGCCAACGCCCGTGCCTAAGGTGAGCATTATAACGGTTTTATAATCTTTTGCAACGCCGAAGATAACTTCGCCGAGCGTAGCGGCATCTGCATCGTTTGCAACTCTTACGGTTTTACCCGTTACCCTTTCCAAAACGTCTTTCAAGTGAAAATTAGTCCACTTTAAATTAGAAGAATAGCCAACGATACCTTTTTTACCGTTTATCGCGCCCGGACAACCAACGCCGATACCCAAAACGTCATCAAAAGATAAGTTGCTACTTTGTAGCAACTTAATTATTTGCTCGCCAACCTTTTCCATTTGTTGCTTAGGTGGGATTTTTTCAGTTGTGATTGCGGACTTTAAAACTATGTTTCCTGCTCTATCAACAATGCCTGACTTTATAGTTGTTCCGCCTATATCAACGCCGATATAATACATACTAGATAACCTTTTCTTCCATCAAAACTTCGGTAATTCTCTTAATGTTGCTTTTAAGTTTTTTAAACGGTCTAATCGCGTAAAGGTATGCAAGGTAGATAAGTTTAATCTTTTCCTTTTCCTTTTCTCTAACCTTTTCTTCGAAAATATCGAGAATATACATAAGTTCAGTTACGTCCGACTGAGAAAGCCTACTGTCTTTTACTGAAAGCCTTTCAAGGTCAAGAAGCCTTACGAGAGTCGCCAAAGAATTTTCATAACCTGCAACCCTTTGAGCCGCTTCTTCAACAAACTTTATGTCAGAATAACCAAGCGGTTCTTCTTCAACAACTTTTTTGCTAACGAGCGCTTCTTCTTGAGTTTGGGTTGAGTTAATCATTTGCATACCGATTTGATATACGTACGACTTGAACGGCAAAATCACCGTGTTTGCAAAGTTAGCGTATGCGGCATCGTAATTCTTGTGCGCATCAAAGTAATCGAGCAAATCGGTAAGTTGAAGATTTTTAAAGTTGATTTCTCTAAGTAAGGAATATACAAACGCCAAAACGTCCGTATTTCTTTCAGGAAGAACAAAATACTTGTCTTCACCGTTTTGCATAAACGAACTTATAAGCGCTGACTGGAAATCATAACCGTCCGTGAAGTAATTAAAGGTGTCACTAAGAAGTTTTGACGAGTTGATTGCGGTAATTACTTCAAAAATCTTAGGATTTGCAAAAAGATAGTTAGAACCGATGAGCTCGTCAACAAGTTCTATAAATTTATTAAGCGATTCTTCTCTCGTTCTCATAATTCACCTAATTATCGATTGTTTTTCGGCTTATCAGTTTATAAAACTGAAATTTTTGCCAAATACATTATATCACAAAAAAAATTATCTATCAAGATTATTTGCAAAAAGTCTTGCATTTTAATTGCATTTTATGTATAATCATAAATACACGTTCAAAAAAATTAGTTTACGGAGGATGGCTATGCTTGTTAAGGGCCAAACTATTATAACAAAGTTAATAATGCTTTTCGTTTTTGACAAGATGGAATGCGCCTTGTCTGAAAACACCGTTATCGATATGTGTTGCTCTTCTAACGACTGGATAAGTTATATGGACAGTAAGCCCGTGCTTAACAAGCTCTTGGACGAAGGGTTCGTTTATAACGTTTCAGAATATGGCGAGCCACTTTACTCTATTACGCCGGAAGGTAGATATTGTTTAGCGGAATTTTACGTTAAAATACCGTCTTCTCAAAGAGAAGCGATTGCGGATTTCGTAAAAAAGAACCGCGCGCATTATAGAAGAAAGCAAGACTGCTCTGCCGATTACTATATGAACAAGGATTCCACTTATACCGTTTATCTTAAAATAAACGATATGGGTCAACCCCTGCTCGAACTCAAATTCAACGTACCTAATCGCCAAACGGCGAAAAATATTTATAAAAAGTGGGAGGAAAAGGCAGGCAACGTTTACGCAATGCTATACGACCATTTGGTAGACTAATTAACGCTTACAAAGGAGAATTATGCATACTTATAACACACACGGAACTTGTAGCAGACAAATTATGTACGACGTTGAAGACGGCGTTGTAAAAGGAGTTAAGTTTATCGGGGGTTGCATGGGCAATCTTCAAGGCATAGCAAAACTCGTTGAAGGTAGAAAGATTGAAGAAGTCGTTCCCCTTTTAGAAGGAATTAAGTGTAGAAACGGCACTTCTTGTCCCGATCAACTTTCAAAGGCTTTAAAAAAGCATCTTGAAAATCAATAATTTAAAAACGCACCCACTCGGGTGCGTTTTGTTTTATGAAACTTTTGATTTGTTTCTAATTGAGTTAAGTATTGTTAAAACTAATAAGCCAACGTCACCTGCGATAGCAAACCATAAACTCGATACTATTCCGCTAACCGCTAAAGCCATAATCAATACTTTAATAAGTATTGAGCCGTAAAGGTTTTGTTTTACAATGTTTAAAGTTCTCTTTGAAAGCCTTATAAGGAAAGGAATTTTAGATAAATCGCCACTCGTTAAAACCCCGTCTGCACTCTCGATTGCTAAATCTAATCCGTTGCCCATAGCAATACCAACGTCTGCAAGTTTTAATACGGGCGCATCGTTAACGCCATCGCCAACGTACACAACGCTTCCGTCAGTCGACGCAATTATCTTTTCAAGGCGATGGGCTTTTTCTTCTGGTAAAAGTTCCGCCCTTACTTTATCAATTCCGATTTCTTCTTTAACTTCAAGCGCAACGGATTTATTATCGCCCGTTAACATATAGGTTTTTGAAACGCCTAAGTCTTTAAGTTCCATTATCATACCGCGAGCAGTTTTTCTAACGGTATCTTTTAAAATAACCGCGCCTGCGTACTCGCCGTCAACCGCCAAAAAAACTTTAACGCCAACGGTATCGTTACCGATTACTAAAACGCCGTTTTCGTTTAAGAATTTTTCGTTACCGCAAAGTAAAGTTTTGCCGTCTAAAACGCAACTAATACCCTTTCCTGCGTGCTGAATATAGTTATCGCACTCAACTGAACTTTCCCCTGCCTTTTTTCTAATTGCCAATGCAATAGGGTGATTAGAGTACTTTTCACAAGCGTTAACAAGTTCTAAAACTTTGCCTTGAAACTTCTTTGTAGCCACAACTTTTGCAACCGATAATTCACCGTCGGTAAGCGTTCCCGTTTTGTCAAACGCAACAGCGCTACAATTTGCCAAATGCTCGATTGTTAAACTGCTTTTTAATATCACGCCACGCTTTGCCGAATTAGCAACGCCCATAAAGTATGCAAGCGGTACTGAAACTACTATCGAGCAAGGACAAGATACGCAAAGTATCATAACCGCACGCTTACCCCAAACGGAAAGGCCATAGCCGTAAGTTTCACTAAATATCGGCATAATGAACGCAACAATAAGTGCAACCGCTACTACTAACGGCGTATACCACTTAGCAAACTTATCTAAGAACTTTTCAGTTTTAGTTTTGTTTTTGGAACACTCTTCAATCGCGTTTGCAATAGTTGATAACGCGCTTTCGTTAAGCGGTTTGGTAACTTTAATTCTAACCGTTCCGTCAACCGCTATAAATCCGCCTAAAACTTTATCGCCACTTTTTAAATCCCTATACGAACTCTCGCCCGTAATCATCATTGTGTTAAACGCCGAAGCCCCACTTTCAATAATGCCGTCTAAAAGGTTTTTATCCCCTGGTCGAAGAACTATAATATCGCCAACTTGAACGCGGTTAGGTAAAACTTTCTTTTCAATTCCGCCTTCGCCTATTACTGAAATTTTTTCATCTTTAAACGATTTTAAATCGTTTATAACTTTATCTGCATTAGCGATTGCACTACTTTCAAACAGTTCGCCTACTTGGAATAAAAGCATTATTCCAACCGCTTCAAAAGTTTCACCCAACACTATTGCCGCGATAGAAGATATCATCATTAGCGTGTTTTGATTAAACGGTTTGCGCTTGAAAATCGATGCAAGACCGTTAAATATTGCGTTGTAACCGGCAACGGCGTAAGCGATAACGAACACGTAATCGGATACCATATATAGTTTTTGGGTTTTACTAAGTATTGCACCCAAAACTAAAAATACGAGCGAGATAGAAAGTTCAATCATTTTATACTTTCTATCATTTTTAGATTTTAACTCTTCGCTATGCTCGTGACCGCAAGCGCAAGAGTGATGGTGTTCCCCTTCTTCGCCGTCTTTATCTTCTTCACAACCTTCGTGTTCACAATCACAATGTTCACTTTCACTATGGTCATCTAAAACTGCGGAAGTTACTTCTTCACCACCTTCAAAAAGTGGCT
The DNA here is from genome assembly GCA_017646945.1 of Clostridia bacterium. Taxonomy (GTDB): domain Bacteria; phylum Bacillota; class Clostridia; order Christensenellales; family Borkfalkiaceae; genus HGM11412. Next base: position 6,016 of record JAGCLN010000235.1, read on the forward strand.
CAACGTCAAACCCATCGTCTTCAAAAAGAGCGATAATTTGAACCATTATATCATAATCGCTTGCCCACTCTGAAATTTCATAAGATAAAATTCCGTTTGATTCCTTTACCGAAATCACACCTTCAAAAGCACTTGCTTTTGAAATAATTTCTTTCAAACTTGCCTGCGATATTTGTGAATTGATTTTAATTTTCGTTATACCGTTATTCATACAAACCTACCTTAACACTCTAAGTGCTCAATCGACTTAACGATTATCGTTCTAATGTGCTCGTCTGCAACGTAATAGTAATTTACGTTACCCACCTTTTCAGACTTTAAAATTTTAGCATCCTTCAAAATCCTTAGCGCGTGCGAAGTTGCCGATTGAGAAATTTCACAATGCTTAGAAATTTCACCAACACTCTTCTTACCACCGAGAAGATAAAGGATAATTTTAAGCCTACCCACGTCACCTAACGCTTTAAAATCCGTTACGAGTTCGCTTATATCTTCTTCCGTTAAAAAATTTATTTTATTTTCCATTTTACACCTTTATGAGAATATGAAAATATATTCATATTATAATATTGATATGGCAATTTGTCAATAACGAATTTAAAAAAACGATAAAATTTATTCGTTTTAGTAAACGAATTAGCAAAAAAGCGTTGAAAACTCATTTTATTTATGGTAAAATCATAAATAAAGTAGATACTCGCCTAAAATTTGAGTAAAATTTGTATTATTTTAAGGCGTTTAACGGTGAAATATGAAAGCAAACACTAAAAAAGACAATATAGTTTCGGTAGAAGAAGTGGTTAACGACCAACCTATTCTTACAAAAAACCCCGTTCCGCAAAAAAAGATTAGAAGGGTTTTGCAACGAGAAGCGGTGCGCTACAACGCGTCAATCGACTTTGGTTTGACGAACGAGCAGATTGAAGAAAGGGTTGCCAAAGGGCTTACAAACAACGTAAAAACTCGCAATTCCAAATCTATTCCCGCAATCATTTTCGGAAATACGTTTACCTTCTTTAACTTACTCTGCGCGCTCGTTATCGTTGCCTATTCGGTAGTTAAGGCGGAAGTTGGTAACTTTACCTTTATTATTCCCTTTGCGCTCAACCTTGTAATCGGTATTTTCCAAGAAATTAGGGCTAAACTTTCAATCGAAAAGTTATCAATACTTCAAGCCCCCACGGCAACGGTTGTTAGAAACGGCAACGTTTACGATATTTCCACTAAGGACTTAGTGCTTGACGACGTGTTTAAGATTGTATCTGGCAATCAAATCCCCGTAGACGGTATCGTTTTAGACGGTTTTGCCGAAGTAAACGAATCACTTCTTACCGGCGAATCAGTTGCAATCAAGAAACGCCCCGGCGATACGATACTCGCAGGCAGTTTCTTAACGAGTGGTTCACTCGTTGCCAAGGCGGAAAAGGTTGCCGAAGAGTGCTACGTTCAAAAACTTACCGCAAAGGCGAAAAAACACAAAAAGCCAAACAGCGAACTTATGGCTACGCTTACTTGGATAGTTAAAATCGTTGGTTTGATAATCGTTCCTATCGCAATCGGTATCGGGCTTGTAAACTATAAAAACCCAATACTTGGCGAAACGTTTATAAATATTCAACACTTCGTTGTTACTCGTACGGGCGCGGTTGTTCTCGGTATGATACCCGCAGGACTTATACTTTTAACTACTATCGCGTTATCGCTCGGCGTTATTAGACTTTACAAGAGAAACACCTTAGTTCAAGATATGTTCTCTCTTGAAATGCTTGCGAGAGTTGACGTAATGTGCCTTGATAAAACCGGTACTATTACTGACGGCAGAATGGAAGTTCTTAAAGATATTATGATTTCCGAACGCCACCCCTACGCGCTAAACGATATTATCG
>JAGCLN010000236.1 GCA_017646945.1 Clostridia bacterium
ACTGTGTAAACACCGTTGGCGTTGACTTAAATACGGCGAGCGCATCTTTATTATCTTACGTTGCAGGCCTTAATAAATCTATTGCTAAAAACGTGGTTGAATACCGTGAAGAAAACGGAAAATTCACATCGAGAACACAACTTTTAAAGGTTAAAAAACTCGGCGAAAAAGCCTATACTCAATGCGCGGGTTTCTTGAGAATTGCAGGCGGAAAGACTATTCTTGATAACACCGCAGTTCACCCCGAATCTTATGCGGGCGCTGAAAAATTACTTTCTCTTTTCGGCTATTCCGACGATGACGTTAAGAACGGAAAATTAGCGGAATTATCGGCAAAAATTGAAAAGTTTGGCATAGAGAAAGTATCGGCGGTTTGCGGTCTTGGTGTGGATACGGTAAAGGACGTTGCAAGCGAACTTACCAAGCCCGGTAGAGACGTGCGTGACGACTTGCCAAAGCCCGTTCTTCGCTCGGATATTTTATCCCTTTCCGACCTTAAAGAAGGCATGATAATAGCAGGCGTTGTTAGAAACGTTACCGACTTTGGCGCATTCGTTGATATCGGCGTGCATCAAGACGGTTTAGTTCATATTTCCGAACTTTCCGACAACTTTGTTAGAGATCCCCAAGCGGTAGTAAAAGTTGGTCAACCCGTTCAAGTTAGAGTAAAGGGCGTTGACCATAAAAAGAATAGAATTTCCCTTTCAATGAAGGGCATAAAGCAGTGATAATGTGCAAATGCTCATTATTGAAAAATTTATTGACAAACACTAAAGGTGTTGGTATAATAATTAAGGTTAAATTTTAAATTTTAAGGAGAAAAATTATGACTACTTTTGAAAAAGTTAAAGCAATGTTAGTTGAAAAACTCGGTATTGATGCAGACAAAGTTACTATGGAAAGAGAAATCATTAAGGATTTAGGTGCTGACTCGCTTGACCTTGTTGAAATGCTTTTATCTTTAGAAGAAAACTTCGGCGTAACCGTATCTGACGAACAAACCGAAAGTATCAAATCTGTAAAAGACATTGTTGAAATTATCGACAATAAGTAATTGTAAGTAATTTTATATTAGAAAAAATCGCCACGAGTTAGTCGTGGCGTTTTTTCATGGTTTAATAAAAAAACTCTAATAAATAAGCGGTTAATTTTTAAATTAACCGTTGCCAAATTACTTTGAGTATGGTATACTTTTTATATCACGATGAAGATAATATTTTTACGGAGTAAAAAATTTGAGTAACGGCATTAAGGCAAAACAGAATAAAGATAAGTTCTTTACGGTAGAATTTTGGGGTGTAACTATCATAGTTTCCGCTTTTCTACTTCTTGTTTGCTTGCTTTTTGGCGAAAACGTTTTGTTTGAAATAGGCAAGGAAGTTCAAGCGTTTATCTTAGGTTTATTAGGGTATTTATCATACCCCTTTTTGCTCGTTAGCATTTTTATCGGTTTTACAATGCTTATAGGCAGAAAAAAGGAAAGTAAGCGTTCGTTAAGAAAGTTTAAACATCTTCTTATCATTTCTTTTCTCTTTATGTGCCTTTTAACCGTTTACACCGGTCATACCGCTCCGCAAACTTATAAGGAATATTTGAATTATCCCTTCGCAGTTGCAAGGGGTGGGCTTTCAACTTCGGTTGCGGGTGGCGCGTTGCTTTCGCTCGTTACTTATCCCTTAGTTAAGGGCTTAACTTATACTTGGGCTACGGTGCTTTTAGCGATAGTTATAGTTATCTACGTAATTTTACTTATCGCATATAAGTTTAAGAGAGTTGATGCCAAGAAAGAAGATATCGCAGAGCCTTCAAGCGAGCCTGCCGTTCAATCGCAACAACCCCAAACTCAAACCCCACCGCAATATCCTTACGGCGCTCAGCCTTACGTTCAACCGCAATATCCTTACGGAACGCAACCTTACGCGCAACCATATCAAAATCAACCTATGGGTGGCGCTTACGCACCGCAGGGTTCTTTCCAACCTCAACCGATGAATAATGGTGGGTACCAAAACGCAGGTGCGTACGGTAATCAACCTAATGCTTACAACAATCAGCCTACCTTTACCGATATGGGTGAGCACGATAGAAGTATGCAAATTTTATACGGCGATAGCCCGAACACTTATTCTCAAGCATTTAGCGATGATTTTAATCGAAGCGATATGAGAGTTGATAACGGCGCTAGGGAAGATGCGCGCTCGATTTTATTCGGCTCGGGCGTTTCTTCGCCGATTAGGAAAGACGAAGTCGTTAAAGATTATACTATTGACGATAGTTTTTCTTTCAACGTTCAACCGCGAGAAGAAGAACCGATTAGCGAAGTTGAAGTTGAGCCTACCTACGAAGATATTGACGATGGTGCTGATACCGTTTCTTATGAAGATGAGCCTGCCGAGAGCTTCGTAACTGATTTCCTTGACAATATTGAACAGAGCGAGCCGGAAATTATTGAGGCTGAAACTGAGCAAGAAAGCGAAGTAGTGGTAGAGCAGGGTGACGAGTACGCGAAAAGGCTTATCGAGAATATGCCGCTTAACTACAAGTACAAAAAACCGCCCGTATCGATATTTAAAACTACGGATAACACCCAAAACAACTATGAAACGGAAGTGTTTAAAGCGGAAGTTAAGGCTAAAATTTTAAGCACCTTAAAAACATTCGGTATTGATACTGAAATTCCAAGAATATTCAAAGGCCCTGCGGTAACGAGATTTGATATTGCAGTTCCGGCTAATATTCCTATGAATAGGGTAACTAAACTTCAAGGCGATTTGAATTTGAGAATTGCCGCCAAGAGCGCTATTCGTATGATTGCGCCCGTACCCAACTCATCTTACGTTGGTATTGAAGTTCCAAACAAGGAAGCAGATTGCGTTAATATCAAAGATATTATCGTATCCGACCAGTTTATAAATTCCAAGCCGTTCAGTTTAACTTTCGCGCTTGGTAAAGATATTATCGGCAACCCCGTTTCGCTTGACTTAGCGGATATGCCACACGCGTTAGTTACAGGTACTACCGGTTCGGGTAAGAGCGTATGCTTAAATACCTTAATTATCAGTTTAATAGCGAAATACGGGCCGGACGAACTTAGATTCGTTATAGTTGACCCCAAGCGAGTTGACTTAGAGCCGTTTAAAGAAATTCCGCATATGATGTTCGGCGATATCATTGAAGACGTTCCTATGACTAATTCAATGCTTACTTGGGCGGTTGAAGAAATGGAAAACCGCTATCGCGAACTTGCTAAAAATAGGTCTAAAAACATTAAAGACTACAACACACGCGCTCGCGCAAACGGTGAACGCATTATGCCGAGAATCGTTATTATAATGGACGAGTTTGCCGACATTATGCTTCAAGATAAGAAAGGCGTAGCAACAAAGGTATGTCTTCTTGCTCAAAAAGCGCGCGCGGCAGGTATTCACCTTGTACTCGCGGCGCAAAGACCGTCGGTTGACGTGGTTGAAGGTCCTATCAAGTCCAACTTGCCGTCAAGAATAGTGTTTAGAGCGTCTTCTATGCCTGACTCGGTTGTTTCTCTCGGCGAGCCTGGTGCGGAAAAATTGCTTGGTAAAGGCGACTGCTTGTATAAGACGGGCGGTATGCTTTCAATCGAGCGTGTAAGGGGCGCGTACGTTTCAGATGAAGAAATGTATGACGTTATAGATTTCGTATGAGAAAATAACGAAAGTTATTTTGACCTTAACAACTGGTCTAAGATTAAAGCGAGAGTATCCAACTCTTACGGTGATGATTCAAGTGAGAGC
>JAGCLN010000237.1 GCA_017646945.1 Clostridia bacterium
ACCACCGCCGGTAAGCCTAATAATTTCATCAATCTTACCTTGCTCGCCAAGATTAACGACCGTGGTGTTGGTTTTATCTTTAACCTCAATCTTTTTAATAAGATAGTTGTTATCCGCATAAGAAACAATCTGCGGTAAGTGTGAAATCGTGATAATTTGAACCTTTTTAGAAAGAGTTATAAACTTTTGAGCAACGATTTTAGCAACTTCGCCTGAAATACCCGCGTCAATCTCGTCAAACACGTAAGTTCCGCCGTTATCAGACGCAACTATTTTGAGCGCAAGCATAAATCTACTCATTTCGCCACCGCTTATAATTTTACTCATATTTTTAAGCGGTTCGCCCTTGTTTGCGCTAAAAGTAAACTCAACGTCAGTATTACCGTTTGAAGAAAGTTCCTTCTCGCTTTGAGTTACCATAACTTCAAACTTAGCGCTCTTCATACCGAGCGTTGCAAGTTCGCTTTCAACTTTAAGCGAAAATTCCTTAGCGTATTTTTCCCTTAATAAATGCATCTCTTGATAGATATTTTCAAGGGTGGAAAGCGAAGAAGAAATCGTTTGTTCACACTCTTTTGAAAGGGTTTCAAAATTTTGCAAATTTTCGTATTCTTCCTGCGATTTTTGATAAAATTCCATTATCTCGGAATATGTATTTCCATACTTTCTTTTAAGTTGTTTAATAAGGTCTAAACGCTCTTCAACTCTAACCTTTTCACCTTCGTCAAAATCAATATCTGAAAGCAAATTACTTGCTGTATAAGATATATCGTCAACTTCCGCTTTCAAAGAATAAAGCCTATCGTAGAGTTCGCTATAATCTGTTTTAAACTCGGCAATTTGAGAAAGTTTAGAAAGCACGGTAGATAAAACATCCGTAACGCCACCGTCTTCAACGATAGCAGAATTCGTTATCGATAAACTCTCGCCTATCTTTTGAACGTTAGCAAAAAGTTTTTTCTTTTCTAAAAGTTCGTCTTCTTCGCCATCGTAAAGTTCGGCTTTTTCAATTTCTGAAATTTGATAAGACAATACGTCTAACCTAACCGCCCTACTGCGTTCGTCACCACCGTTTTCTTCTAAAATTTTACGAGCACGCTTAACCTTTTCAATCTCAGGTAAAGTTTTATCTTTAAGTTCGGTTAAAGGCTTGCCAATAAAATTATCTAATACTTTTAATTGATTGTTGGCGCTAAGTAAGGAATAATGCTCGCTTTGACCATAAATATCGCAAATTGATAAGGTTAACTTTTTAAGCATACCCAAAGTAACCTGAGTGCCGTTTACCCTTATATCGCTTCTTCCATCAACGGTGAGTTTTCTCTTAACTATAACTTCATCGTCATAATCAACGCCTAAATCGTCTAATATTTCTCTAACCTCGTTTGATAATTCGCAAAAACAAATTTCCGTTTGGCAAAAACTCTCACCGTAGCGAATAAGCGTTTTATCCGCTTTTGCGCCGAGCGAGAAGTTAATTGCGTTTATAATCACCGTTTTACCTGCGCCCGTTTCACCGGAAAGCACGCTTAAACCGCTGAAAAAATCAATTTCAGCAAGTTCAATTAAGGCGATATTTTGTATGCGAATACTTTTAATCATAAATTAGATACCTAAAGTGTTTTTAATCGTATGCTCAACGCTTGACGCAACCTCATCACTTTCAGTAACGATAAGTAAGGTATCGTCACCTGCAATCGAACCGAGAACACCCTTTAAATCGAGTTTATCAATAGCCATACCACAAGCCGAGCCATGACCTTCAAGCGTTTTTACTACGATTAAGTTTTTTGCAACTGAAACTGAAGATACGAAAGTTTTTAATAACGGAATAACTTTATCTTCAGAAACTTTTTGAATTTTATCGGGCATAACGTATCTGTAATTTAATACTTTGCCCTTTTCTTTTACAAGCCCAAGCTCCTTAATATCTCTCGACACGGTCGCTTGAGTTACAGCGTAGCCTTCTAATGATAAAAGTCTAGCAAGTTCGCCCTGAGTATTTACTTCAGTCTCGTTAATAATTTGTTTAATTCTTTCACGGCGTTTGTATATTGACATTATTTAGTTTCACTCCACTTGTTTAATTTAATTAACAATTTTTCAAAGAAATTGTCTTGTGTCTTGTAAAATTTAATCATTTTTCTACTTCTTGAAACTTCTACCACTTCCGTCTTTTTCAAGTTTCTAACAAACTTGCCGTCAACGTACAAAGCGCACTTAGAAGAATTTTCAAGCATACTGATTTTAGCAACGCTACTATCGGGATACACGATAGGACGATTATGAAGAGAATGCGAGCAAACGGGGGTTGCAATAAACGCATTGATTTCCGGCGTCATAATAGACCCACCGCAAGAAAGCGAATAAGCAGTTGAACCTGTGGGCGTGCTAAGAATAATACCGTCTGCAAAGAACTTGTCCACAAAACAGTTGCCTATCGTTAAGGTAAGTTTAGCAACTTCGTTCATAGAAACGCCTTGGGTGCATCTTTGAACAAGCGCTTCGTTAAGCGCGTAGTACTTATTGTCACCTACTACTACTTTCATTACCGAACGCTTGTCGAATTCGCCACCGTTCTTAATAAGGTCAACGGCCTTTTCAAGTTCGTTTGATTCAACGCAACTTAAGAACCCAACCGTACCGATATTTACCGCCATAATGGGAATATCGTACTCGAACGCATACTCAACAACTCTTAAAATAGTACCGTCTCCACCGAAAACCGCAATAACGTCAACGTCTTTACAGTCTTCTTTAAGATTGACTATTTTATAGTCAATACCATTTTCAACGAGCGCTCTACCAAACGCGCTTGCCGTGGTATTTGCCTCACTTTTAGTCGTGTTAATAAAAATTCCAACTTTCATATTATCACCTAATTTTATTTATTATCTCATCAATGCTTAAACCTACTAAACCTTCGCTATTTTTAAGCATTAACACGTATTCTATATTCTTTTTCTCTCTAATGGGCGCAACGGTTATATCAATAGCTTGTAACCCTACTATCTTGCACGACTCATAAACCTTTTTAATCGCTTGATGGCGAGCCGTAACACTTTTTACTATTCCGCTGTTGCCAAGATATTCTTTACCGCACTCAAACTGCGGTTTAATCAAAATAAACGCAACGCCGTTATTAGATAAAACGTTTTTTATTCCGTTTAAAACGTAGGTTACCGATATAAAACTAACGTCAACGGTAACACCGTCAACCAAGCGCCCGAGAGTTTCTTCGGTTAAAAACCTTGCATTAGTATTATCGACTACCACAACCCTTTCATCGTCAATCAGCGACTCATCAAGTTGAGTTACACCAACGTCTACCGCGAAAACTTTTTCCGCGCCGTTTTTAAGTAAACAATCGGTAAAACCACCGTTTGACGCACCTATATCGGCAAAAACTAAACCGCTTGGCGAATACTTAAAATCATCAAACGCCTTTTGAAGTTTGTAGCCACCGTTTGAAACGAAAGCGTCTTTTTTATCTAGCACGGTAACGTTTGCCAAATCGCTTATATCAAGCGAAGGTTTTGCAACCTTACCATTATATAAAACCTTACCTTCGTTTACCGCTTGCGTTGCTTTTGTTCTTGAAGAAAACACACCTTCTTTACAGAGTAACGCATCAAGTCTCATACTAAAACTCCCTGTCCTTCACAAAATCTAAAAGACCAACTAAGAATTCGTTATCTTCAATATTCTCTATCGCGTTTTTAGCCTTTTCATAATACTTATCGGCATACTTTTTAGCGCCTTCAAGCCCGTAAAGAGTAACGAAAGTAAGTTTATTTTCATCAGCGTCTTTATTGATTGACTTGCCGAGTTTGAGGGCGGAAGAAACAACGTCTAATATATCATCGGTAACTTGGAATAAAAGCCCCAAATTTTTACCGTATTCACTGAGCTTATCAAAGCACTCGTTACCTGCTAAACAACTTGGAACAAGCGTTGATGCAAGTAATAACTTACCCGTTTTGTTTTCGTGAATTTTATATAAAATTTCTTCATTTTTAGCGGTGTTTTCGGATAAAATATCAAGCGCTTGTCCGCCAACCATACCAAACGCGCCCGCGTATAAAGCAAGCATACGCGCCGCCGACAACGAGTTGTTATCCGTTACCGAGCGAAGTAATAACTCGTATGCGTAGTTTAAGAGCGCGTCACCTGCCAAAATAGCCATCGCTTCGCCGTAAACCTTATGATTCGTGGGCTTGCCACGGCGCAAATCATCGTTATCCATACTTGGAAGGTCATCGTGAATTAACGAGTAAGTATGAATGCACTCTATTGCAACCGCAAATGGTAAAACCTTGTTTAAATCAACGCACAAAACTTCCGCAACTGCTAACATAATTACTGGGCGAATACGCTTTCCGCCTACCGTAAGGCTATAAACCATAGCGTCTTTCAAAGTTTCGTTAGAAGAATTTAAGGTCTCAATCCTATTTTTTAGCGCTTCTTCAAAAATTTCTTTATAATCGTTAAAGCGTTTATTGAAGTTCATTTTCCCCTTCACTCCTAAAACCTGCAACAACCGTGTTGTACATAAGCATAGTAACGGTCATAGGTCCAACGCCACCGGGAACGGGGGTGATAAGCGATGCTTTCGGCGCAACGCTATCAAAATCAACGTCACCATAAAGCTTTCCGTCTTCCCTATTCATACCAACGTCAACTACAATAGCACCATCTTTTACCATATC
>JAGCLN010000238.1 GCA_017646945.1 Clostridia bacterium
ATCGCGTTAAACTCTGTATCTAAGTTTAAAGTAAGAGTTCTTCCATCGATTTTAGAATATATCAAGCGCTATAACAAAATGCCGGAAACCTTGCTCTTCTCGTTCGCTAAACTTATTGATTTTTATAAAACCGATATGACTAACGACGATGCGGACGTTACTGCGTTTATGAAAAACAACGGCGTTAAAGAAATTCTTTCAAACGATAAAATTTGGGGCGAAGACCTTTCCTTCTTAACCCAAGAGGTAGAAAAATATGTTAATAAATAAGCTTGACAACGTTGAAGTTAATCTTCAAGACGGGCATAAGTACGCTCTTCGCGATATCAAAAAAGGCGAAGATATTATCAAGTACGGCAACCCTATCGGCCACGCTACCGAAGATATTTTAAAGGGTTCGCACGTTCACACTCATAACGTAAAAACCAACCTATCGGGCAATATTTCCTATTCGTACGACCCTAAATTTTACAGTATTGATAAGGAAGATACCACCCGTACTTTTATGGGCTACGTTCGCAAAGACGGCTCGGTTGGTATTAGAAACGAAGTGTGGATTGTTAACACCGTTGGTTGCGTTAATAAAGTTGCAGAAAAGATTGCGTTAAAAACGGGCGCAAGGTTTTTCCCCCACCCGTTCGGCTGCTCACAACTTGGCGACGACCAAAAGATTACTCAGATTATTTTAAAAGGCATGGTTAATCACCCCAACGCCGCCGGCGTTTTGGTTCTCGGCTTGGGTTGTGAAAACAACAATATCGACCTTTTTAAAACCGTGCTTGGGTCTTGGGACGAAAAAAGAGTAAAATTCTTAAACACTCAAGACGTTAACGACGACGTTAGCGAGGGCGTTAAAATCGTTAAAGAACTTCAAGCGTACGCTGAAACTTTCAAGCGTCAACCCGTTCCCCTTTCAAAACTCAAACTTGGGCTTAAATGCGGTGGTAGTGACGGTTATAGCGGTATTACCGCTAACCCGCTTGTTGGTAGGCTTTCAGATAAACTTATCGCTATGGGCGGTAGTTGCGTGTTGACGGAAGTTCCCGAAATGTTCGGCGCTGAACACCTTTTAATGCAAAGGTGCGAAAGCAAAGAAGTTTTTGATAAAACCGTTAAACTTATCAACGATTTTAAAGATTACTACACTCGCCACAACCAAGTTATTTACGAAAACCCGTCCCCGGGCAACAAAAAAGGCGGTATTACCACTTTGGAAGAAAAATCACTCGGTTGTATTCAAAAGGGCGGTCTTTCAAAGGTTGTTGACGTTTTAGATTACGGTGACGTACTCTCTAAAAACGGCTTATCATTATTGAACGGGCCGGGTAACGATATCGTTGCGATTACCAACCTTATGGCAGCGGGCGTTCACGTAATACTTTTCACAACCGGTAGAGGCACACCCGTAGGCGCGCCCGTTCCTACCGTAAAGATTGCAACTAACCACAATTTAGCGGTAAATAAATCTAACTGGATTGACTTTGATGCTAGCCCCGTGTTAGACGGCAACCCCTTAACCGATGAACTTTTAGAGTTCGTTATCGAAATTGCC
>JAGCLN010000239.1 GCA_017646945.1 Clostridia bacterium
CAAGAAATTTTCCTGCAAGAGTTTAGGATATAATAGGGAATTAAAGGTGAAAATTGAAAGTAGAATTTTTTGTAGATTGGGGATATAGACATATTTATTTTAACGAGAAATATTTACCTACCCTTTGTTTTGACGGGCGTATTGACGTGCAGGGCGGGAAGTTGCTCGAGATAAAGCGTTTAGAATTTCAAGAAGATAGGTTTGGGTGTCACGTTTTAACCCCCGTTTTAAAGCCGTACGATAGCACCGAATGGACTTCGACCGTTTGCAATCGTTACGACGGGTTTGCTTTTTCGGTTGAAGGCGATGAAAATACCGTGATAGAACTTAATACAGTTTCCGTAAACGGGAAATTTACGTTAAAAGAATTGCTTAATAAAAAGCATCTTGTTTTTGACCTTGAAAATCCATATTTACTTGCCGTAATGCACGTGTATATGCAAAAGGACGAGTGGTATTTAGCAAAGCAAAAACCTAATGAAATTCGTATTAAGGGCGAAAGTTTTTCTGGCGCGCAAAACACCTTTTTTGGTGTAAACGGCGTCGTTGTTCATTGTGGAAAGAGCGCTATTGCAACGTTTGATTTTTGCGCGCAAACGGATAAAGAAAAGCAACTTATAGTAGAAGGCGCTATTCGAGTGATACAAAGCCGAAACGAACAGCGCGACGTCCCGATAAGCGGTGTTGCCGATTTTGAAGTGCTCGTTAACGGGAATAGTGTTTATAGAAATAGCAAATATTCGTGCGACTGGGATCATCAATCGCAACACTTTGAAGAAACGTTTTTTTCTGTTCCCACTACGTTTTTAGTTGATTGGAAAAATCAAGTTGAAATAATCAATCACGACAGTCAAATAGTTATTTTAACGCAAATGATTCGTTTGTTTGCTAAGTGTTTAGAACACTTGTAAATAGTATCTTGTCCAAAATGGTTGACTAACGGGCAGGTTTTTTCCGTGCGAGTATTTGCATTGCACTCTGCTAAGGTTATGATTACTTGTAACGAAGGCGTGGTTGGGTGCGATCCGAGCGGAAAATATGAAATTCACGAAACCACCTATAATATCTTTACGCGTGGTGAAAACGAATATTATTTTAAAGCAACGGGTAAAGGAAAAGCGGAAATCACTTTTACCGATATAGATCAAAATAAAAAGACGACCGCAGTCGTATCGGAAGTTTGGGATGGGGAAAGTGAAGAAATTGAGCCTAAAACGGGCATTGAAATAAAAATTGACCAACCTGAAACGTATCAATATTATTTACAAAAAATGTTGGACGAGCAAATGGGTAACTACGTTGTTTTTCGTGGATATAGAACTTGGTGCGTTCCTGTTGATAAAATCTATGACGTGGCAAAAAACTGTAAAAAACACCACGTTTATACGGACGTTATTATGCACGGCTTAGTCAAGTCTTGGCTAATGCAAGCGATTGTCGACGCGTCGGGTGAATATAATTTTGCCGTCGGCGGGCACGAGCGCACGGGAATAGTTTACTGGGGAAACTATTTTGATAATCCGTCCGTTACAACAATGGACCAAGCCGAACGTTTGACGGTAGAAAAATTTAAACAAGACTATAATGAGTTGAAAATTGGCGATGCAAAGGTCGCTATGGGTGATTGCACGAGCGGTGCAAGGTACGCGTATAAAGGTGGAATGGATATTTTGCGCCACGAAACGTACTGCGCAAACCACCTTACTATTTTACCCGATGCGCGTGGTAGCGCAAGAGCGTATCGAAAACGTGTTTGGGGCGCGCACGTTGCATCTCAACACAATTTCCAAGCAGAATTAGAAACGGGAATAAATAGGTTTTGGCTCGCTATGTATTTGCCTTGGGTTTTCGGCGCAAATTTAGTGTTTGAAGAAGACAGTTTGTTCCAAAACAACAAGTATTACCGTATGGTAAACGACGACTATATGACCGAAGAAAAGCAAAAAGTTACGGCGGAATTTTATAAACATATAAAAACGCACGCGCGAAAGGGTAAACCGCAAGTGGATTTTGCGTTTATTCAAGGACGGCACGAAGCCCCGTTCACGGCAATAACGGGGTGCAACGCAAACATGAAATATCTATACAACGACGAAGATAGGCGTATTTGGGGTAAAAACGGTTCGCCCGAAGAAGAGTGGGGGCATCGCCAACCCGAAAAAGGTATGCACTTAGTAGAAGTCGTTGCGCCGAATATCTATTTGACACCACTAAATCAAGACGCGTACAAAACTCGAAAAGTATTTGCATCTAATCCTTATGGAGAATGGGATTTCTTACCGATAGAAGCGCCACAAGACGCGTATAAAGAGTATAAAATTTTGTTTATGCTTGGCTGGAATACCATGCCGAAAAAGGCGGACGGCGTAGATGACGTGTTTATAAACGATTACGAACGTTTGAAAAATTATGTTGAACAAGGTGGGGTTATCGTTTTGTCTGTCCCGCAACTTTCCGATAGGGTAGATAGAAAACTGTTCTACGACTGGGAAAATGCAAACTTATATAACGATGGGACGTTAGCGATTTGTTTGGCGTGCGCGTGGGAAAACCGAGCGAAGAGTTTTCTGGACGTATCGAAAGTGTAAATTTTCCTAAAAAAGATTATACGATGGCGCAAGATTTGATACGCTTACCTGCAAAAGACGAAGATGAAGACGGAGATTGCCGTTTAGCAGATATTATATTGAACGGCGCTGAAGTGTGCTTAAAGGACGGGGAGAGTAATCGTCCGTTGTTAGTTAGGAAAAAACTCGGAAAAGGGTATGCGTATTTGCTTTGTACTTACGCTTATCCTGGGCACGAAAAACTCAAATACGTATGCGTAAATATTATGCAAACCTTGCTTAAAACATACGTTCAAAAAGACGTGTTCGTGCGTGTTGAAACTAAAGAGATTTACTGGTCAGACTGGAAAAATGGAAATAGTGGAAAATTATATCTACTTAATATCGACTGGGCAAAGCCTGGCAATAAAAAGACCGTTGAAATAGTAAAAGGTGATTTTTCGTTTGATTGTGA
>JAGCLN010000017.1 GCA_017646945.1 Clostridia bacterium
ATCATTTTAATGCCGGCTGTGAAAATGAGATAAGCCACGCAAACTTGAATTCCCTTAAACGCGTACGCAACGAGCGTTAAACTTAAAAACGCATCGAAAAATAGCGATATTGCGTAAATGATTACGATAGACGGAATGCAAATGCCAAGCGTTGCTACAATCGAGCCTAAAACCCCTGCCACGCGGTAACCGATAAAGGTTGCCGAGTTGATTGCGATAGGGCCGGGCGTTGATTCGGCAATGGCAACCACGTCGTAAAACTCGTCTTTTTCTAACCAGTTTGCCTTTTCAACGAATTCGTGTTCCAAAATAGATATCATAGCGTATCCACCGCCAAAGGTGAAAAGGCCTATTTTGAGCATTGTTAAAAAGAGTTTGAAAAAAGTTTTAGCCTTGCTCATCTTTATCTTCCTTTAAACTTTCTTCTTGCTTTAAAAAAAGCGGTTTTAAAATAAAGAATAACGCCACGCCTATAACTACCATTATGATAGACCAAAATTGCGATGGTGAAATTATGTCAGAGCCAAAGAGTTTACCCCTTTCGTCACCGCGGAAATATTCGATAACGAACCTGAAAATGCCGTAGGCAACAAGGTAAACGGGTAAAGTTTGCTTAAAGTTCTTTTTAAGATAGAGTAAAGTTAGTACCCCAAACAAGATAAACAAGAAGATTGATTCGTAAAATTGAACGGGGATTCTATACGCGTTGTGGTTATACATAGCGATAACGCTATCCGTTTCCATACCGTAGCAACAGCCTGCGAAAGCGCAACCTATTCTACCAAACGCGTGCGCCACCGTAATCATACAAGGCGCAATCGGTAAAATTTGCAAAAGATTGCCCGAAAGTTTTTTGCGAAGTAAAAAGTATACGACCAAAAAGGAAATAACACCGCCTATAAGACCGCCTATAAAGGTAAAGCCGTTGCCGAGAGAAAAGCCCATTTCGGGGTCGTCAATATAATTGTAAGTCGCTTGGAAAAGGGTGGCGGCAAAAAAGCCGAACGCTATTGCGAACACCGCGTTGTAAAAGATAAAGTCAACGAACGTTGGAACGAGCCCTTTCTTTTTTCCAAGATAAAATAAAAGCAAAAAGCAGGCGAGAACGCCAACTGCAATCATAACGCCGTATAAGTGAATTCCAAAGAATAATTCGTCCGGATACATAAACTGCTCCTAAATAGGTGATTTTTATATATTTTAACATATTTTTTCAAATATGTAAACGAGAGAGAAAAATTACTTTGTAAAAATTGACGAATTCTTGCAGTTAAAGATAAATTGTGTTAAAATAGGCGTGGAGGATTTTTTATGTTTAACGTAATGGTTGTTGAAGACGACAAGAATATAAGAAAACTTATCGAAATAAAGTTGATAGCGTTAGGTTATAGCGTTATTACCGCCGAAAACGGCGCGGTTGCGCTTAATAAACTTAACGAAAACCATATAGACATTATGCTCGTTGACGCCATGATGCCAGTTATGGACGGGTTTTCTCTCGTTAAAGCCGTTAGGGGCGATGGAAACAACATTCCCATTATTATGGTAACGGCAAGGGGTTCGCTTGCCGATAAATCGCAAGGCTTTGATTTAGGCGTTGACGATTATATCGTAAAACCCATTGAGTTTGATGAACTTTCTTTAAGAATAAAAGCCGTGCTTCGCAGGGCAAAAATCGTTTCCGATAGAAAAATCACCGTTGGCAATACCGTTTTAGACTACGATACTTTAACGATTAGCAAGGGCGAAGAAAAGGTCGTTCTAACCAAAACCGAGTTTGGTATTATATACAAACTCTTATCTTATCCCGAACGCACTTTCTCAAAGTCTATGCTGTTTGAAGAGTTCTGGTCTTGGGATAGCGAAACGGAAGAAGACATAGTAAAAGTATACATTAACCGTATAAGAAACAAAATAACCGCGTTTAGCGATATTGACGTGGAAACGGTTAGGGGTATAGGTTACAGGGGTGTCCGCAATGAAAAATAATAAAAGCGTTGTAAAAAAGCCCAAGTACAAAAGCGTTATTTCGCCTTGGCGTTTAACTATCGGCGTATTAGTAATTTGGATAATCGGTATCTTCTTAGGTAACATAATCAATATTATCACCACCGAATACGTTGAGCAGAGTAAAAACTTGTGGGTAGTTTTCGCCTACGTTTCGCTTTCCGCCGCAATCGGCGTAGGGCTTGCGTTTTTGCTTACGCACTTGGTATTTAATATCGTTAACGAGATAAACGTTAGCATAGATAAAATAGCCGAAGGTGACTTTACCGTAAGAATGGCGCCCATTACCAAAAACCCGCACATAAATTCCGCCGTTACCAACTTTAACGAAATGGTTGAAAAGTTAAATTCCGTAGCCCTTTTGAAAAACGACTTCGTTTCTAACTTTACCCACGAGTTCAAAACGCCTTTATCTTCGATAAAGGGTTATGCGGAACTCTTAGAGTGTAGCGATAATTTAACCAAGGAACAAAAAGAATATCTTCGCATCATAATAGAAGAGAGTAAAAGCCTATCAAACCTTTCCGAAACGGCTATGAAACTTGCCAAGCTCGATAATCAAAAAGAGCCTGAAGATTTCGTTTTGTTTAGTTTAGACGGGCAGATTGAAGATTGCGTTCTTTTGTTTGATAATAACTTAAAAGAAAAGAACATTGAACTTGAATTAAACTTAAAACCCATAAAGATAAAAAATTCCCCAACTCTTTTAAAAGAAGTGTGGATAAACCTTTTGTCAAACGCTATCAAATACAATAAGCCGAACGGCAAAATAACCGTTTCCGCCTATAAAGAAAAAGATAGAGTTATCGTTTCCGTAAAAGATACCGGCATCGGCATTAGTAAAGCCGACCAACAAATCATTTATGACAAATTCTATCAAGTAAACAAGTACAATAGCGGTAAAGGTTTAGGTTTGGGTTTATCCATCGTTAAGCGTATTTTAGAATTAGTTGACGGGCAAATAGAATGTATTAGTGAGGAAGGGGAGGGGACGGAGTTTATCATCTACCTTTAAGCCGTTATATCGTCGCAACACGCCCACAAGTTAGCAAATAACCTAAAGGTAATTTGCACAACCTATTAGGCGGTTGCTCCTTTATCCCAAAATTCTTTTTATGCAAAAACAATTTCG
>JAGCLN010000240.1 GCA_017646945.1 Clostridia bacterium
CTGCAGTTTCGTCACAACTCGATTCGATTGCAAGTATTAACGCGCCCTCTTTTAAGGGCGATGTTTTAATTTTTTCAAAATAATTCATTACGATTTTTTAAGATAATCAACGATAAATAAATCAATATCGCCGTCCATTACCGCAGAAACGTTGCTGTTTTCAGCGCCCGTTCTATGGTCTTTAACTAAAGTGTAAGGGCAGAATACGTACGAACGAATTTGGCTACCCCACTCAATCTTTTTAATCTCGCCCTTGATTTCTTGCGCTTCCGCCATCTTTTCCGCTTCGCGCTTTTCAACGAGTTTACTCATAAGCATACGCATCGCTTGTTCACGGTTTTGAATTTGCGAACGCTCGTTTTGGCAAGCAACGATAATACCCGTGGGAATATGCGTAATTCTAATTGCAGATTCAGTTTTGTTAACGTGCTGACCGCCTGCGCCGGAAGAACGGAAGGTATCAACCTTGATTTCATCAGGCCTAATTTCAATGCTATCGTCGTTTTCAATTTCAGGCATTACTTCTACCGATGAAAAGGACGTTTGCCTTCTTGCGTTAGCATCAAAAGGTGATATTCTAACAAGCCTATGAACGCCTTTTTCCGCCTTTAAGTAACCGTAGGCGTTAACGCCTTCAATTCTAAACGAAACGGATTTTATACCCGCGCTATCGCCTTCTAAACGGTCGAGTTCAGTAATCTTATAACCATGCTTTTCGCAGTATAAAATATACATACGGTAAAGCATTTCAGTCCAGTCGCACGCTTCGGTACCGCCCGCGCCTGCGTGCAAGGTCATAAGTGCGTTAGAAGAATCGTATTTACCGCGAAGAAGGGCTTGAAGGCGAATCTTTTCAATATCTTCTTCCGCTTCTTTAAGTTCAAGTTCAACTTCAGCCATAAAACTATCGTCGTTCTCTTCTTCACTTAAAGTAATCATTTCTTCCGCATCGGAAATAGCCTTTTCCGCTCTATCGAAAACTTCTATTTTGTTCCTTATTGCCTGAGCCTTTTTAGAATATTCCGCCGACTTTTTAAGGTCGGTATAAACTTCTTCCTTTTCAAGTTCGCTTTCTAAAGCGGAAAGTTCAGTTCTTGCAGTATCGATATCAAGCGAATATCCCGCTTCTTTAAGCGTTGCTTTAAGGTCAGTTATTTTTTGCCAGTATAAATCAGTTCTAATCATATTATCGTTCTTTTAGTTTTTATTTCGTTAAATTTTAAGTTTAAAGTCAACGTAGGTCGTAAAAATAAACTTTTACTTACCGCAACAGTTTTTGTATTTTTTACCGCTACCGCAGGGGCAAGGATCGTTTCTTCCTACTTTTTCGGCTTTAACTACGGTTCCGGTGGGTCTGTTTTCAGAACTACCGCCACCCTCTTGAAGTTCACTTTTTTGCTCTCTTCTAACGGGGGTTGTTTTAACTTCGGATTTTAATAAGATAGAAACGGTATCCATTTGTATACTTTCAACCATTTCTTCAAACATATCAAGACCTTCGCGCTTGTATGCGTTAATGGGGTTTTCGTGCGCGTAACCGCGAAGAGAAATACCCCTTTTCAAAGTATCCATCGCGTCGATATGGTCAATCCACTTGGTATCAACGTTCTTTAATAAAACTACTCTTTCAAGTTCTTCAAAGTTGATGCCTTGTTCTTTGTATCTTGCAATTTTTTCTTCGTAGATTTCAATAACCTTTTTAACGGTTCTATCAAGCAAGGTTTCGTAATCCCACTTTTCAAGGCGTGATTCGGTTATATAGTTAGTGCCTTGCGGAAGAACTCTATCTTCAAGGGCTCTATTAAGTTTTTCACCGTCCCACTTAGACGGTTCTTGACCTACGTTTACCGTTCTTGCAATAATGCCTTGAACGATATCGGGAATAAGATTCAAAATCTTTGCGTGAGTATCGTCACCGCGAAGAACTGCGTTTCTTTCTTCGTAGATAACTTGGCGTTGAGTGTTCATAACGTCGTCATACTCAATGATTTGACGGCGAATACCGAAGTTTCTACCTTCAATAGTCCTTTGCGCGTTCTCGATTTGGCGAGCGAGCATTTTGGACTGCATCGGGGTATCCTCTTCTACTTTGAACATATTGTAAACGGATTTTAACCTTTCACCGCCAAAACGTTCGGCTAAATCGTCTTCAAGTGAAATGTAGAAAAGTGAAGAACCAGGGTCACCTTGACGGCCTGCACGACCGCGAAGCTGGTTATCAATACGGCGTGATTCGTGACGCTCTGTACCGATAATTCTAAGACCGCCGAGTTTCATAACTTCTTCTTTTTCGGCATCGGTGATAAGGGTGAACTTTTCTAAAATCTTGCGGTATTCTTCTCTAACTGATAAAACTTCTTCCGAAACGTTTTGAACGTAAGAAGTTGCAAGTTCGATAACGCTTGGTTCTACGCCCTTATTGATAAGTTCTTGCTTTGCAAGATATTCAGGGTTACCACCGAGCAAAATATCCGTACCACGACCAGCCATGTTGGTTGCGATAGTAACCGCACCTTTCTTGCCGGCTTGCGCGATGATTTGCGCTTCTTTTTGGTGGTTTTTAGCGTTTAATATGTTGTGTTTTACCCTGTTTTTAATAAGGTGCTTAGAAATTTCTTCCGACTTTTCAACGGTAACCGTACCAACGAGAACGGGTTGACCCTTTTCGTGAGCGGAAATAATATCTCTAATGATTGCCTTCATTTTACCGCGTTCGGTAGAATAAATAACGTCCGGCTCGTCCCTTCTTGCAAGGGGGCGGTTGGTTGGAATTTCAAGTACGTCAAGCCCGTAGATAGTTCTAAATTCTTCTTCTTCGGTTTTTGCAGTACCCGTCATACCCGAGAGTTTTTTGTATAAGCGGAAGTAGTTTTGGAAAGTTATGGTTGCGTGAGTTTTATTCTCGTTTCTAATCTTAACGTTTTCCTTTGCTTCGATTGCTTGGTGAAGACCGTCGCTATAACGCCTACCTATCATTAAACGACCGGTAAACTCGTCGATAATAATAATTTCGCCTTCTTGAACAAGGTAATCTTTATCGCGCTTAAATACGTGGTGCGCCTTTAACGCTTGTTGAATATGGTGAGTAATATCGGTATTTTCAATATCCGAGAAAATTTCAACGCCGAAGAATTTTTCCGCCTTGATAGAACCCGATTCGGTAAGTTGAACGGATTTATCCTTAACGTCAAATACGTAGTCTTCTTCTGCGATAAGAGTTTTTACAAAGCGGTTGGCTTGAAGGTAAAGTTCAGAAGACTTTCCGCCCTTACCCGAAATGATAAGCGGTGTACGCGCTTCGTCAATCAAGATAGAGTCAACTTCGTCGACAATAGCGAATTCTAAACCCCTTTGAACCATTGCTTTAAGGTTAACTTTAAGGTTATCTCTCAAATAGTCGAAACCAAACTCGTTGTTAGTACCGTAAGTGATATCGCACGCGTAAGCATCTCTTTTTTGGTCATCGGTAAGGCTGTGAACGTTTACGCCAACGGTCAAGCCTAAATACTTGTAGACTTTACCCATCCACTCCGCGTCACGCGAAGCAAGGTAATCGTTTACGGTAACGATGTGAACGCCCTTACCCGTCAATGCGTTAAGGTATGCAGGAAGGGTCGCCATAAGCGTTTTACCTTCACCTGTTTTAAGTTCGGCAACTCTGCCTTCGTGAACGCACACGCCACCCATAATTTGAACTTTGTAGTGACGCATATTTAAAACTCTGTAACTTGCTTCCCTTACTGTTGCGAAAGCATCGGGCAAGATATCGTCAAGCGTTTCACCCGCTTGCAATCTGCCTTTCAAGATTTGAGTTTGCGATTTGAGTTCTTCTTCACTCATCGCTTCATACTTAGGCGAAAGTTCCATAACCTTATCAGCAATCTTGCCGATATTTCTAAGCCCAACCCTTGTATCGTGAGTTAAAATGTATTTGATTAAACCCATAGTAATCTCCTGCTTATAATTATATACTTAATTATTTTACTATATTTTAGCCTTTAAGTAAACAGTTTTTTATCAAAAAAAACACCGTTATTTGTGAAAATAACGGTTTTTTAATCTTCTTTTACAAATTTTGACACGCTCGCCAGCGTAAGCACCCTAACCTTTTCCGCCCCTGCCTTAATTAAAACTTTACTTACCGTATCGGCGGTTGAACCCGTAGTCAAAACGTCGTCAACGAGTAAAACGGCTTTGTTTTTAACTAAGTTTTTATCGACTTTGAAGGAATCGCTTAAATTCTTAATTCTTTCGTCCCGGGATAACTTCGCTTGATTTTTAGTATCCTTAACCTTTTGCAAACAGTCGACTAATTGAACGTTTAAAATTTTAGAAAGTTCTTTCGCTAAGAGTTCGGCTTGGTTATACGAACGCTTTTTCAAGCGTTTCGGGTGCATAGGAACGAAAGTTATAATATCGCAAGATAAATCTTCTTCTAAGTAAACGTTTGCCATTTCCCCTGCAAAAAACTCGGCGTGGTATTTGGCGTTGTTATACTTAAAATTTTGAATAACGTAACTTAAAGGATTATCGTAAACGTAAACGGAACGAGCAAGGTCAAAATTAAGGTTTTTATCTTTACAAGAATCGCAATATTGCGTTTTAAACGCCGTCTTTCTTCCACAATGCTCGCACTTGTTTTCACCGATTTTTTCAACACTTTTTAAACACTCGGCGCAAAAATAACCGCTGAATATTTCCCTACCGCAACAGTTACAAGTCCACCGCTCGTTAAAGAAAGAATTTTTAATCGCTTTTAAGAAATTTTGAACTTTAATCACTTACCACCTGCATATACGGATAGATAACTTCTCCGTTTAACTCAATGAGTTTTTCTTTGGTTATTCCAAGAATTTTTGCCACGTCTTCAACCGTTTCGCTCGCGCCTACGGTATAAACTTTTTTATAGCGTTTAACGTAAATGCAATCACCCGCTTCAACTTCACAATCGAGTGAATTATCCCGTATCAAAACGTGCTTGCTCGTTGAAAAATTTTTGGCAATACTATCCAAAGTATCGCCGTTTAAACAATAATAAACGCCTTCGCTAACTATTACAGACCGCAATTTTATCATACTTAATTTATATTCTTTAGTCAACCTTTATATTCTAATATTTCACCGCTCGTAATAAACTAAACCGAAGAAACTTTTAGGGGTGATATTATTAAACGAATCGTTAAGACTATGGTAATCGTTACGGTATTTTCTTGCGTTGAGCGCGCGCTCGGCTTTATTTACCGCATTTACCTATCAAGAAATTTAGGCTCGGAAGGGCTTGGGCTTTATCAAGTTGCGCTATCGGTAGTTGGGCTTATTATGACGCTAACTTCATCGGGAATTCCTATAACCGTATCGCGCATTATGACTAAACACTCGGCTGAAAATAAAGAAGAACTCGGCTTTGCTACCGTTACGGGCGGTATGCTACTCAGTTTGGCGCTATCTATCCCCGTGGTAGCGCTTATATTGCTGCTTCCAAACGCCTTTCACTTCTTGTTTGCGGACGATAGGTGCTTTACTATTTTAAAAATTATGCTACCAGGTATCGTTATAACTTCCGTTTATGCGGTTATTCGCGGTTACTTTTGGGGCAAAAAAATGTTCTTTACCTATTCGATAATAGAACTTTTAGAAGAATCGGTAATGCTCGCTTTTGGCGTAATCTTAATATCTAACGCGACTGATTCTAAGAACGGAATTTACGGCGCGGCAAACGCCGTTTTGCTTTCTTACGCGTTTTCGTTCGTAACCGCCACCCTTTTGTACTTTATTCGCGGTGGAAAAATAAAAAGGCCGAGCGGTGAACTAAAACCGCTTATATCTTCCGCCACACCTATAACGCTTATGCGTACCGCCACTTCACTTATAAACACGCTAATCGCGATAATCCTACCGCTACGGCTCGTTGCAAGCGGTATGAGTGAAAGTTTGGCATTAGCGGGCTATGGCGAACTTTCGGGAATGAGCATTCCGCTTATTTATATTCCGTCAACTATAATCGGGTCTATTGCGCTCGTTTTAGTTCCAGAACTATCCGATAACTTCTATCGGCATAGCGACGTAACGCTTAAAAAGAACGTTGAAAGAGCGGTTAAATGCTCGGTGTTTATTTCTTGCCTAATTATCCCCGTGTTTTTATCACTCGGCACGGAAGTGGGCGTTATGGTATACGATAACTATAACGCTGGGCTTTACGTTCAAAGGGCGTGCATCATTATGCTACCTATGAGCATTTCAATGATAACAACGAGTATGCTTAACAGTTTAAATTTAGAGCGTAAAACCCTTAAATACTACCTTATAGGCGCATTATTGCTTATTTGCTCTATTTACTTCTTGCCGTCAATCATAGGCGTTTACGCGCTGATTGTGGGGTTATTGTTTAGTTATATTATAACTTCCGTTTGCAATTTAAAATTGATAAAGCGGACGTGCAAACGTCCGCCTGAATTTACCTTTTATATAACCGTAAGCACTATGCTAATAATACCGTCGGCATTGTTTGGCTACCTACTTAAAGGTATTTTAATAAGGTTTATTCCCCTATCGTTAACGGTGCTTTTAGTATCGGCTTTAACCGTTGTTTTCATCTGTATTTTGTTCAAGATTTTCAACCTTTTTACGCTTAGGGAAGTTCTCTTTAAATAGTGAAGTTCGCATAAACATAGGCGTTATGAAAAAGGCTAAAAGATAGTTGAAAATGCAGTTGAAGATTTGACCTTTGAAGAACAACCTATAAAACACGTACGCCGTGTAAGGCGCGTTGCCGTTAAAGTGAGTTTCAATATAGTTGTTTACCGCAGTTGAAAAACCCATATTTTCGTTGTAAAAATAAAAGCCGGTAGAGTTTATAAGTATCGTTCCTATAAATAGTGAAAGGATACAAATAACACCTATTTTCAAGTAAAGCCACC
>JAGCLN010000241.1 GCA_017646945.1 Clostridia bacterium
AGGCTCGACGGCAAGCCTATGGACACAATAGACCTTGTTGGTCATTGGGGTCATAGGTTGACGGCAGTAACGACGCATAACGCAGTTTATAACAGCAAACAAGCGTCGCCAAACGAAAAAAACCTATACCCCTCGCTTACGGCGTAGTTGTAGATTTCCATAACCTTTTCACGAGATAAAAATGCGGATACGAGCATAATTAAGGTTGATTCGGGAAGGTGGAAATTCGTGATTAAACCATTAACGCACTTGAACTTGTAAGGCGGATAAATAAAGATTGAAGTATCGCCCGACTGCGCTTTTACTAAGCCGTTTTCATCGGCTACCGTTTCAAGCGTTCTAACGGAAGTTGTGCCTACCGCAATAACTCGCCTTCCTTCCAACTTTGCCTTGTTGATAATATCGGCATTGTCTTTGGTTATTTCATACCACTCGGTATGCATAACGTGGTTCGTTAAATCTTCTTCTTTGACGGGGCGGAAAGTACCTAAACCCACTTTTAATTCTACCGTTGCAAACTCAACGCCCTTTCCCTTTAACGCCGAAATAAGTTCGGGCGTAAAGTGAAGACCTGCGGTTGGCGCTGCGGAAGAACCTAAGTTTTTAGCATATACCGTTTGGTATCTGCCTTGGTCTTCGAGCTTTTCTTTAATGTAAGGGGGTAACGGCATTTCACCTACCCTTGAAATTATATCTTCAAACACGCCGTTAAAGTGGAACTCAACTATTCTTCCACCGCTTTCCGTTCTCGATTTAACGGTTAAGGAAAGTTCTTCGTTGATAGTGAGTAACGCGCCTTCTTTTGCCTTTTTACCGGGTTTTACCATAACTTCCCACTCGGTTAGGCTTTGGCGTTTTAACAATAGAATTTCTACCTTTCCACCGTTTTGAGTGTACGAGAACATTCGCGCGGGCAAAACCTTAGTATCGTTGATAACTAAAAGGTCGCCTTTTTGAAAAACGTTTAATATATCTCTAAATATTTTGTTTTTAATCTTGCCGGACGCTATATCGTAATGAAGTAGCCTTGAACTATCCCTTGGATAAACGGGGGTTTGAGCAATAAGTTCTTCGGGCAAGTCGTAAAAGTAATCTGATTTTTTAAGCATTTTAATCTTCCGTATCAAAAAGCGTCATTTGAGTTTCGGCTTTTGCGGGAACTTTAAGACCCAAGTGTTCGTAAGCGCGTTTGAGCGCTACTCTACCGCGAGCAGTTCTACCGATAAAGCCGAGTTGAAGTAAGTATGGTTCGTAAACGTCTTCAATGGTATCTTTATCTTCATTGATAGTAGCCGCAAGAGTTTCAAGACCAACGGGGCCACCGCCGAACTTTTGAATTAAAGATAAAAGCAAGTTCTTATCGGTAGCGTCAAGCCCTAAATCGTCAATATCTAAACGGTTAAGAGCAAGTTCCGCATCTGATTTTAAAATTTCACTATGACCTAAAACGGAAGAGAAATCTCTAACGCGTTTTAAAAGTCTATTTACAATTCTCGGCGTACCACGGCTACGCTTTGCGATTTCAATAGCCGCTTCTTTATCAATTTCAAAACCCAAAGTCTTGCTTGAACGAGTGGCAATCTCGGCAAGTTCTTCGGTTGAATAAAGTTCTAAACGGAGCATTACGCCAAACCTATCACGAAGGGGGCTTGAAAGCATACCCGCTTTGGTGGTTGCGCCGATAAGCGTGAACTTTTTAAGGGGGATTTGAACGGTTCTTGCAGACGGGCCTTTGCCGAGTATTAAATCGAGCGAAAAGTCTTCCATTGCGGGATATAAGACTTCTTCGATATTGTGGCGAAGGCGGTGAATTTCGTCAATAAACAAAACGTCACCATCGTTAAGATTTGATAAGATTGCAGCCAAATCACCCGTCTTTTCAATAGCGGGGCCGGAAGTTATCTTAATTTGAGTGCCCATTTCCGCCGCGATAATATGCGCGAGAGTTGTTTTACCAAGACCGGGCGGGCCGTATAAAAGAACGTGGTCAAGCGCTTCCTTTCTAAGTTTTGCCGCTTTCATAAAAATGGTTAAGTTGTCTTTAACCTTTTCTTGACCAACGTAGCCGTCCATTGACTTGGGTCTTAAAATATTCTCAACGTCATCGTAAACGGTGCGTTCAACGTCTACAACGCGTTCTTCGTTTTCATAACTAATTACGTGTTCGTCTATCATAAATTACCTTATAGTTTGAAGGGCGATTGTAATAATCGTTTCAATAGTATCCGCGCCACGCTCTTTGGCAACGGCAATCGCCTGCTCGCTTTCTGCTCTTGAAAAACCTAAACTCATAAGCGCGATAAGCGCATCTTCATCAACGCCGGTAAGTACGGGCGCGGACTTAGATTTCTTTTCGGGAAGGTCAAGTTGAGAAATGTTTTCGCGAAGTTCTAAAATAATTCTTTCCGCAGTCTTTTTACCAAGACCTTTAACCTTAGAAAGAGTCTTTACGTCTTGCGATGCAATAATGAAAGCAAGGTCGTTAAGTGGCATTGAAGAAAGAACGGCAATACCCATTTTTGGACCAACGCCGGAAACGGTTATGAGTTTTAAAAACATATTCTTTTCTTCAGGGGATATAAAGCCGTAAAGATAAAAACCGTCTTCTCTAACGTTTAAGTAAGTATAGATACTACCGCCACCGCTATTAACTAAAAGTTCATACGCTTCGGCTGAACAGGTTACTTCATAACCAACGCCACCCGTTTCTAATAAAACGAGCCCGTTATCGCCGTGAGATAATAATTTTCCGCTTAAATATCCTATCATTTTATCACCTTATTTGAAAACCTGCGCTTAAACTTGAACTCGTTTGACTGTGAGTTAAGGCAACGGCCAACGCGTCCGCCGCATCGTCAGGTTTGGGAATTTTTGCTAAACCTAAAAAGGTTTTTGTCATTTCTTGAATTTGGCGCTTTTCCGCCCTACCGTAACCGGTGAGCGCTTGCTTAATTTGAAGTGGCGTATATTCGTAAAGTTTACCATTACTTCCCTTGATTGCCGTAAGCAATATTACGCCACGCGCTTGCGCTACGTTGATTGCGGTCGTTACGTTACTGTTAAAGAACAACTCTTCAAGCGCAATCTCATCGGGCTTGTACTTTTCGATAATACATTTTATATCTTCTTCAATTATGGCGAGCCTTTCGGGAAGTTTCTTTTCCTTGGGCGTGAGTATAACGCCGTAGGAAACAACTTTGGGTTTTCCCCTTTCAACGTCAATCACTCCCCAACCTACCGTAGCAAGACCTGGGTCAATACCTAAAATTCTCATACTAATATTTTAATATATATATTAAAAATAGTCAATACAAAACGCTCCGAGTTAGGAGCGTTTTTTGATTATTCTAAATTCTCGCCTAAAAGACCAACCGTTATTCTAACGCGAGTTTGCTTTTCAGAGTCACTTTCAAACGTTGCAATATTTTCTCCGTTTAAAAGTACTGGAAGTTCACCATCAAAAGTGGGGGTAGATATAAGGTTAAACTTTTTATCTATTACCCTTACGTTCCCGTTATAATCACACTCTAAGGTATGCGTTGATTTTAAGGTTGCGTTAAACTTAATCTTCTTGCCGTTAATGATAAGCGTGGGGTTAACAAGGTCGCGTTCTTCGTGCGCTACCGCCTTTATAGGCTTTATCTCCACGCTACCGCCACCGCGATAGTTAATATTAAACGTTTCAACTCTACTGTAATCCATTGCAGATATGTAGTAACCGTAGAATTTTTGAAGGTTAGCGTAAGTTGAATTGTCAACTTCTTCAACGGGAATTTCTCTTTCGTCGCCTTGTTGATGCTCAACGAGCGCAAAGTACCTCCACCCTTCAAAATCGTTTCTAATATACATAACGCCACGGCAAGGAGTACCGCCCTTTACTAAACCAATAGTAAATTCAACGAGCCCGCCACCGTTATCGCCTTTTATCCAAACACCAAGACCTAAATGCTTAGAAAGGTCAACCGCTTCAAACTGAGTTTTAATATTATCGCCGTTAGAAAGCGTGCATCCACCGTGAATAACGATACCGTCAGTATCGTAATCTTTTGCGGAATATAAGTTTTCAATACGAATAAACGGTTTTTGAGTATCAAACTTATTGATGATCTTATTAACTTTATCTAAGTGCTCAAAGCGATAAACGTTGAAAGTAGCCTTCTTTAAAACGCCGTTATCAATAAGGCATTCCGCCCTTTCACTTAACAAATAATCTTTAGATTCTTGGCTAAGTTCGTGAGCGTTTTTGTAATCGTTATACTCTTTTATAATATCGCGATATTCAAGAACTGCGGGGATTTGTTGCTTTTTTGGAATAACTTCAAGATAAGTTGTGCAACCGCCCGTCGCCATAAGTTTACCGTATAAGAAAGCAAAATTTTCCTTTCTTTGTGGCATAACTTGCAAATAGTACTCTGAGCGTGGAGTTTCAGGATAAAGTTCAAGCCAACCGAATTCTTCGTTAACACCCATTCGCCTTGCTACTTTTTTATTGTAGTGCGCTTGAGATTCTTTATAATCGTTATATGCAATAATCTCTCTATCTACCGCGCCAAAGCGTGAACGAACGAACCAAGTTCCAGTATATTGCATATTATGGCAAGCGTCGAACGTGGGATCGTGATCTATGTGTGCAAAGAACTCGCGAACGAAGTCCATTGCGTGATACCACGCGTAATCTTCACCTTCAAGTTGAGCAGCGCCGTCGAGCGCGTCAAAGTAAATGGAATCGAAGCCTATTTCGTTATAAAGCTTAGCCATATTTCTTGCCATTTCATAGAAAAGTTTTGAACCAGCCTTTGCAAGATAATGGAAGAAATATTCTTTATATTGATAAATTTTAGCGCCTTTTTTATGCTCGGCAACTTTAGTTCCAAGCACACCGCGTTCTACTTGGTAGAACCTACCCGACTCGTCAACCGCTTTAAACTTTACAAGTTCGTCGTCAATTCTCATGGTTTGAGAATTTAAGAATACGTACGCCAAAAACGGAGTAACACCGTCAAGGCGCTCTACCGTAAATATTTCGCTATCCGAAAGAGAGATATCTTCTTTTAAGGTAAACTCCCTTAAAACGTCAATATCCTCGTGGGGAATGGGCGAAATGTATCTGTCATTTGGATTGATAAAGAAAACGTAAGGGTGGAAGCCAAGTTCAAAACCTTCTGCTTTAAGTCTTTTAGTAATCCTTTTAAACTCTTCAAGCCCACCGGGATACGCACTTTCCATAACTTCGTACGACCCAGCGTAATAAACCATTGAGTTGTGAATGTTTATTTGCTCTATACCAAAACTTCTAAAATATGCAACTTGCTCGTCAAAGTTATCGTCGTTAATTACAGTCCAATGCAAAGTATAGGTCTTTTTAGCGCTTTCACTTGCGTTCTTAGCGTACGGACCACCGCGCTTACTCTTAGGTAATTCACCATCGGGAATAATATCTAAAATTTCACGCTCGATACGAATTAAATCTTTGTTTTCGCAAAGAGTTATAGCGCAAGCAGGCTTATAAGGACTTCTGCTGTTTCCTGCTATTCCTATGTGCGTGTAAGCCGTTGCCATAAGAACTTCATTCTTGCCGGAATGTTCTTTCATATGCGTTGCAAGCGTTAACGACATAAGACAAGCGGATAAAGCGCTTGGGTCTTTTTCTTCATTATCGTAATCAATGTTAACTTTGGCGTTAAAGAATGCTACCGAGTGGAATTCTTCACTTGAAACCGAGTCCAAAGTAAAGGTAATAAACTCGCTATAAGTTTTTACTTTAACTTGAGTTTCAATTCCGTTATCAAAAGTAACGGTGATAATATCACCGTTAAGGTTAGCAGATACGGGCAAGCTTTCCGTCTTATCAAACTTAGTTAAGATTGCGATAGGCGTTTTTTCGGCAACGTTATCTCTACCTGTATAATTAAGGCTGGTAACGAAACCAAGATTGTCAAATGCTACTGAAAATAAATCGTTTTTAATAGTGTAAATCATAGTAACTTTATTATACTACATATTTTTTTATTTTTCTATATAAATTTGAAAATTTTTCAAACAAAAATTCCCGATTTTATTCGGGAATTTGAGTGATTATATTTTTTTAATAAACGACCTTCTGCGCTTGTGTTGGCGAG
>JAGCLN010000242.1 GCA_017646945.1 Clostridia bacterium
ACAACGGTGGGAAGTATATTAAACGATCCAAGTTGATTGATTACCAGAACGATATCGCCGTGCAAATCGTTTCTAAAAATAGTAGAGCCAGCACCCTTTAATCTATCTAAAGTATCTTGCCTTGGGTGAGGGTATTTATTGTTTACACCGCATTGAATTATAGCAAACTCAGGTTTTACAATATCTAACAACCCTTGAGTTGTTGAAGTGAGCGAGCCGT
This sequence comes from Clostridia bacterium, assembly GCA_017646945.1. Classification (GTDB taxonomy): domain Bacteria; phylum Bacillota; class Clostridia; order Christensenellales; family Borkfalkiaceae; genus HGM11412. The sequence goes on from JAGCLN010000242.1 coordinate 221, forward strand.
GATGCCCAACTTTTAAAATATCAACGTCCAAATCAATAGAGTTACTCTCTGCAAGCGGTGAGTAATATTCAACGAATTCGTCTTCAGCATCGCCTTCACTTCCGCCTTCCGCATCACCGGTAAATAATATATCTACGCCACAGTAGGTAAACTTTATAATCGGTGAATAATCGTTTGCATTTTTATAGTTGATATTAGTGTAATTATCAACTCTTGGCGTTAAGAAATCAAAGTAATATTCGTATATCACTTCATTATAGGAAATCTTACCTGCAAAATCGCTATTGTGAGTAAAGAATTCCCAACCTGCGCTAACCATTTCACCGTCTTTTTGATACTTTTCATTTAAAACTTCGTATAAGAAATCGCCGTAAGCATCGCTATTTTTAGTATCAAGGCTACCACCTTGGTTAAAATCGGCTCCAAAATCGTAATCATCACCCGTGTATAGTACGTGCGGACGGTAAACGTATTTAACTTCGTAATCTTGAAGTACTTTATCCATATTACCTATATGGTCGGAATCGCCGTGCGTTGCAATAACGTAATCAAAACTTTGAACGCCAGTATTATTATCAATATAATCTTTAAGGTCGTCATAGCCGTTTTCACCGGCATCAATTAAAACGTTTTTACCGTCGGGAAGTTCGATTATAATGCAATCGCCTTGACCAACGTCAACAAAGTGAACTTTTAAGTCTTCCAAAACTGAAACTATCGTAGTATCACCTTCAACAATATAATCGTTACCGCCGTTATCTTCTTCAGGTTTAAGAAAAGACATAATCTTATCGTAAAGGGGCGGATAGAAATAGCACGCACCAACGAAAGCTATTAAAACTATAAACGCAATCACCGAGAGAACGGTTGCATACTTGTTTGATTGTTTCTTCTTTTTAGCCATAATTACTCCGTAATTTATCTTTGATTATATTTTAACATATTCGACAAAATTTGACAATGTTTAACAAGTTAAAATTTATTTGAATATTATACTAAAAAGAGTTGACAATAATTCGTATGAGTGATAAAATTAAGAAAAATTATTGATAGAGGCGCAACTTGTCAAGAGTAATTGCCGTTATACCGTGCAAGCGGTGGTAATGAAAGGGGCGGTTGCCGAAGTTAAGCGGTAACTTGCATAACGCTTTGCTGGACTAATAGATAATATCTATTAAGCTGTCGTTTTTTACGGAGTGCTATCAAGAAATTACGTTTAGTTTTTTAGCGTATTTTCAGGGCAGCCGTATTATAGCTGCCCTTTATCTATGTAAAACAAGGAGTTTTATTATGAAGAAACAAACAATTTTCCAAGGTATTGCAACTGCTCTCGTAACCCCGATGCACAAAGATGGTAGCATTGATTATGAAAATTTCGGTAAACTCGTTGACTGGCAAATCGAATCAGGTATCAACGCATTAGTCGTATGCGGTACTACCGGCGAAGCATCTACCCTTACCGATGACGAACACCGCGATGCAATCAAGTTCGTTGTTGATAGAACTAATGGTAGGGTTCCCGTTATCGCAGGCACAGGTTCAAACGATTTAGCATACGCTATCGACCTTACCAAGCACGCTTGCGAAGTTGGTGCAGACGCAGTTTTAGTAGTTACCCCTTATTATAATAAGGCCACTCAAAAAGGTCTTATCCAAATGTATACCGCTATTGCCGATGCAAGTGAAAAACCCGTTATTTTATATAACGTTCCTTCAAGAACAGGCGTTAATATTGAACCTTCTACTTACGCCGTACTTGCTAACCACCCGAATATCGTTGGTATTAAGGAAGCAAACGGCAACATTTCTAAGATTTTAGAAACTTTTGCACTCGTTGGCGATAAACTCGACGTTTATTCTGGTAACGACGACCAAATCGTTCCTTTACTCTCTCTTGGCGGTAAAGGTTGTATTTCCGTACTTTCTAACGTTATCCCCAAAGAAACGGTTGAAATGGCTGATAGATGGTTTAACGGCGATGCAAAAGGTAGCGCAGAACTTCAAATCAAGTATCACGATTTAATTACCGCGCTCTTTAGCGAAGTTAACCCCATTCCCGTTAAAGCGGCTACTCACCACTTAGGTTTCGGCGAAAACGTTTTAAGAATGCCCTTAACTTCTATGGACGAAAAGAAAGAACAAGTTTTAGTTGATATTATGCGTAAAGAAGGAATTTTACAATGAGAGTAATTATTAGTGGCGCAAACGGTTTTATGGGTCGCGAAGTAAACGCCCTTTGCGAAAAAGGTTTTAAAAACGCCACCTGCGTTGGCAAGATTGATATTGCAGGCGAAGGAGCAATTCCCACCCTTTCCGAATTTAACGGCGAAGCGGACGTTGTGGTTGACTTTTCTTTCCACACCGCAACTAAAAAACTTTTAGAAGACGCTATTTCTAAAAATATCCCCTGTGTTATCGCAACCACCGGTCATACCGATGAAGAAAAGCAAGATATCATCAATGCGTCGAAAAAAATTCCCGTGTTTTTTGCAGCAAACTACTCTTTAGGCGTAGCGGTTACTTCAAAACTCGTTAAAACTGCGGTTGAATTTATGGACGGAGCTGATATTGAAATTATTGAAACTCACCACAACCGTAAGGTTGACGCGCCAAGCGGTACCGCTCTTGCGCTTGCAAATTCCGTTTTAGAAGTTCGCCCCGAACTTAAAATTACAACCGGTAGAAGCGGTTATTCTAAACGCGAACAAAACGAACTCGGTATTCAATCTATCCGTATGGGTAACGTTGTTGGTATTCACGAAGTTATGGTTAATACCGGTAGCGAAACTATCACTATTCGCCACGAAGCGCACGCTCGTTCACTCTTTGCTAACGGCGCGCTTACCGCGGCAGAATTTATTATCGGCAAACCCGCAGGGCTTTACGATATGAAATCACTTTTAAAATAAGGTTTTTATGATACACGATAACATTTCCGTAAACCAAGAAAACCACCTTGAGTTTGCGGGGCTTGACACAACTTGCCTTGCAAGTAAATACGGCACACCCTTAATGCTTCTTGACGTTGATAGGGTTCGCAGTAAAATGCAGGTATATAAAAACGGTTTAGAACGTTATTTTGGCAACGGTTCATTCCCTTGTTATGCGTCAAAAGCGCTTTCTATTAAAGAAATTTATAGAATAGCAAAGCAAGAACAAATCGGGATTGACGTTGTTTCTTCAGGCGAGATTTTTACCGCAAAATCCGTTGATTTTCCGCTTGAAAAAGCGTTGTTCCACGGAAATAACAAAACCGATTTCGATATCGAATATGCAATCGATAACGGCGTTGGCTATTTTGTGGCGGACAACCTTGAAGAAATTCTTTCCATTTCAAAAATAGCAAAAGAAAAAGGCGTAACTCAAAAGATTTTGTTAAGAATTACGCCCGGTATCGACCCCCACACTAACGCTAAAATCACAACCGGTCAAGTGGATAGTAAGTTTGGAACGCCTATTGAAACAGGACAAGCGTTTGAACTTGTTGAACGCGCGTTAAACGCCGAAAACGTTAATCTTTGCGGTTTCCATTGCCACGTTGGTAGTCAATGTTTTGATAGCACGGCGTTTATTGACGCGGTAGTTATTATGCTCACCTTTATTAGAGACGTTAGAAATCTTTTTGGTTTTTCTTCATCAGTATTAAACCTTGGCGGTGGATACGGCGTTAAATACGTTGAAAGCGACCCAAGTTTAGATATTTTATCTAACCTAAAACAAGTTGGCGATGCATTTAACAAAACTTGCGAAGATTTAGGACTTATCAAACCACAAGTTATTATGGAACCAGGTAGAAGCATCGTTGCCGATTCCGGCTTAACGCTCTACACTGCAGGTAGTTTTAAAACGATTGATGGATATAAAAGTTACGTTTCAATAGACGGCGGTATGACCGACAACCCAAGATTTGCTCTTTACGGCTCAAGTTACACCGTGTTTAACGCAAGCAAAGTTAACTCAAACGATAAAGTAACGGCAACCATCGCAGGTAGATGCTGTGAAAGTGGCGATATTA
>JAGCLN010000243.1 GCA_017646945.1 Clostridia bacterium
CCGCCCTTGCAGGGCTTTTTTATTGCCTTATTGGTGGAATTAGCCTAACACACTCTTTCTCATTATCAAGAGGCTTTCGACGGCATAAACCGCCGTTTAACTATTTTCTATTAAATCAATTAGTTTTTTAAAATCTTCAGAATCTTTATATTCAAAACAAAGTGAATGATTATTATAAACTTTCCAAGTTTCAAACAATACACTTTTTGATAGGGTTGCAAACTGAATTAAATTTGAAATAGACACTCTATTCACCGCCTCATCGACAGAAGAGGTTTCTAATTGCATACTTCCATTATGTCCGTATATTTTATTACGTGGTGTCATTATTAAATCCTTGTAATTTTTGATTAGCTTAGATACGTTTTTTTGATTATTTACATACAAGCCATCAATATTGTGCTTAAATATAGTTGTAGCATTATCGAAACAGAATTTGTTGTATTTGTTTAGTGATAAATCATTTTCATCAGAACATAATTTCCCTATATCCATAGTCATTGCAACACATGAAGTATACATATAATTAGAAAAAAAACAATTGTATTCAGAAAACAATTTTGATTTCGACCAATGCTTGCGTAATATAACTTTATAATATTTTAATGACTGATTTAAATGTGAAACTGTGTCTTCTAAAACTTTTGTCCAAGAAACAAATTTCTTCTCTATGTCCGAGCTTATTAAGTCTAAATTTATATCATCTGCGCAATCGCCTTTAACATCTGAAAGATACTCTAATGTTCCTCTCATAATATCCTCATTTTCATATTTTGATATAACAAAAAACCTAAAACTTACACCTTTCTGTGTTCGTTTTAGGTTTAGATTGGTGACCCCTACGAGATTCGAACTCGTGTTACCGCCGTGAAAGGGCGATGTCTTAACCGCTTGACCAAGGGGCCATATCTTGTTAAACGGTGTAGATTGGTAGCGGCGGTCAGATTCGAACCAACGACCTGCCGGGTATGAACCGGCCGCTCTAACCAGCTAAGCTACGCCGCCATAAGAAACTGCTATAACAGTTAAATGCCTTAGTATTATATATAATATTTTTCAACTTGTCAAACATATTCTACCGTTTTTTGAAAAATTTTTTAACGAAAATTAAAAAGCCCGAAAAAATCGGGCTTTTATTTACAGTTAAATTATAAATTGAAGTATTTATCAAACTCGGCAGGGTGGGGAATTGCCGACATTTGACGGCATTCTTCACGCTTAGACTTGATAAAGTTTGCAATAAGTTCTTTGGGGAATACTCCGCCTGCAGTTAAATAATCGTTATCTTTTTCTAACGCGTTGAGCGCTTCTTCAAGAGAAGTGGGAAGACCTTGAAGCTTAGCCTTTTCTTCTTCAGGAAGATGATAAAGATTGCAGTCGTACGGGCCCCAACCGTTTGCGTGCGGGTCAATTTTATTCTTAACGCCGTCAAGACCAGCCATTAAGATTGCCGCGTAGCAGAAATACGGGTTGCAAGTTGCATCGGGGTTGCGAAGTTCAAATCTGCGCTTATTAGGTGATTTTGCATAAGCGGGGATTCTAATAACCGCGCTTCTGTTACTCGTTGCATAACCGACGGTAACGGGCGCTTCAAAGCCGGGGATAAGGCGCTTGAACGAGTTTGTGCTTGGGTTAGTTAACGCGCAAAGCGATGCGATGTGCTTTAACAAACCGCCCATAAAGTAGTGAGCGGTTTCACTAAGGTTAGCGTAACCGTTATCATCGGAAAATACCGGCTTACCGTCTTTAAATAAAAGCATATGAACGTGCATACCGCTACCTGCTTCGCCGTAAATAGGCTTGGGCATAAAGGTTGCGGTTTTGCCGTATTTGAGCGCGGTGTTATGAATAATGTATTTAATATTCATAGTAGCGTCAGCCATGTGAACGACTTCGCCGAGTTGCGGTTCGATTTCGAACTGACCGCTTGCAGCAACTTCGGGGTGGTGGTAATTGATTTCAATACCCATATCCTTCATGTGCATGCACATTTCGCTACGGCACTCGTAAGAAATATCGAACGGCTTTGCAATATGGTAGTTCTTTTGCTTGGGAACGACAACGCCTAAGCCTTCGGTTGCGCTATTCCAGTAAGATTGAACGGCATCGATAGTAGCGCTGATTTCACGACCGCTAACTTGCCAACCCGCTTGGTCGAAAAGATAGAACTCGAACTCGGGAAGAATAAACATTTCGTCAGCGATACCGCTCTTTTTCATTTCTTCAACCGCAGCCTTGATAATGTTTCTCGGGTATTGCGGTAAAGGTTTATTTTCGGGCGATGCAATAATCATCGCGTTACCCGTCATGGAAAGAGTGGGGATAGAACAGAACGGGTCGATAACAGCCGTATCGGGGTCGGGAATAAACACCATATCGCTCTTTTCAACTACTGCATAGCCGTAGTTAGATGCGTCAAAACCGATGCCACTTTTTAACGTTTCTTCGGAAAAGTTTTCCGCAGGGATAGTAACGTGGCGGTATTGACCATTGATGTCTACCATCTTAAAGTCGACCATCTTGATACCGTTTTCTTCAATCATTGCTAAAATATCTTTTACACTTTTTGCCATAATTTACTCCTTTAAAACTTTATATAATTAAGTTTACTATAAATTTTGAGTATAGTAAAGGGGGTTTTAGCAAAAAACCCCCGTAAATTAACTGTAAACGTAAGCGTATAAAAATTCCCAAACCTTTTTTGCCGGTATAGCGCAACCGTTACCGGTAGAAACGCTACCTGCATAATTAACGGCAACCACCTGTAAATCGCTATTGAGTAGCGGACCACCGCTTGAACCGTTGTTTATAGTTGCGGTGTGTTGAGCCACGTCAAAGGTAACGTTGCTTTTGTAAGCAGGCGTTGTTGCTAATTCAACTTGCTCGTAACCGTAAATCTTACCAAAAGTGATTGCGTTTTGTTGACCTTTTGGCGAACCTAAGGAAATAACGTCTTGCCCGATAACCGCATCTTCTTTTAGGATAGAAAGTTTAGTTATTTCCGTTGCCTTGGTAGGAACTACTCTAAGTACCGCCAAATCATAGTCGGCAGATATTGCGCTACCAAGTTTATTCGAGTTAGAGTAAATCGTTGCTGAATACGTGTTTCCAACGTAGTCTTCAACGGTGATTGATTGTTTAGTATAGCCTTCTTCTTTATAAGCAACGTGGCAGTTGGTTATAAAATAGTAAACGCCGTCTTGAATATGGAAGCAAAACCCAGAGCCTAAACTCGTTTTTGAACTCGTTACTTGACCGAATTGATTATCGGTATAAGAAGTGTTATAAACCATTACGATACTACTCATAGTAGCGGTGGTTATGGTGTTAGTAAGTAAAGACGCGTCAATAACGTAACCCGCGTAAATTTCAGTATTTGCAGTTATCGGCTTTGAAAAATCGAACTTAGCGCTTAAACTTTCGTTAGCGTACCAGCCTGTAAATATATAATTTTTCTTAACGGGGTCACTCGGTTGAGAAAAGGTTTTTTGAGCGCTAACGTTAGAGATTGAGTTTTCCGTTCCGTTGTTATAATGAATAGTTACGCTAAACGTTGAAGATAACCTTGAACCTTCATCGGTAACGGTATGAGTTTCGCCACAGTTGGCGTTTTCGCAAGTGGCGGTCTTTGTTCCGTCACTATCGCAAGTAGCGTTGTTATCTGAAAAGTAGTTTGTAAATTTATGCCCTAAGTAAGAATAATAAACCGTTCTCGTATCCGTTTGGTTACAGCCTTCCGCTTGGCAAACGGCGGTTTCAGTTCCGTCGGTATCGCAAGTAGCGTTGTTATCTGAAAGGTAGTTTGTAAATTTATGGCCAAGCGCGGAATTTGATTTTACACGGGTATCGGTAATATCACAGTTTGCGCGAGAACAGGTTGCCGTTTCCGTTCCGTCGGTATCGCAAGTAGCGTCATCATTATACGAGTAATCGGTAAATAAATGCCCTATAGGTGCGATTTCTTCACTTTTGTACTCTTTACCGCACGCACATTTTAAAAGAACGTAGCCCGAACTTTCGCAAGAAGAAAAAACGGATTCCGTGATAAAACTATGCTCGTGCATCGAAGTGCAAGCGGTAGAGAATATTAATGCGGTAATCAACGAACATACCG
>JAGCLN010000244.1 GCA_017646945.1 Clostridia bacterium
ATGCTTAGCAAGGTTTTGATAGATAATAAGATTTTTGCGAACTGTTTTATAGGCGGTAACTATCCACTTAAAAATTTCGAGAGTAAAAACGGGGTTGCGATTGCGGAAGTTTGCGAGTTTAATAAAAATATAGGCGATATTAAAACTGACTTTTCTATATTCTTAAAAGTTGATAACGACCATCTTTATATTTACGGTAGTTTGGATAATTTAAAAGGGTATTTTTTTGATTATTTAGATAGGTCTAAGTTAAAGTTTTTAAACGCAGATGATAAAATTTTATCTTTATATAAAAGCGATAATATAATTTCCTTTTCAATAGACGCCACAAGCGACTATAAAGCCGATAATTTGGTGGAAAATAACGGTAGGTACTCGTTTGATGTTTTTGAAAGGGGGATTTTTAAAACGCGGTTAACTCTCGGCGTTTTAGGTAAGCACAACGTTTATAACGCTTTATCGGTAATTTCTATTTCAAGAGAAGTGTTTAAGTTGGATTACGATAAAATTATTAAACCGCTTTGTGATTTTTCAGGCGTTGAACGAAGATTTCAAAATATAGGCGAGTTATTAGATAAACAAATTATTTGCGATTACGCTCATCACCCAACGGAACTCGGCTATACAATAAAAACTGCAAAAGAGTTGCTCGAAAACGATTACTTAATTGTATTTCAACCGCACACTTATTCGAGAACAAAATTGTTGTTTAATGACTTTATTCGCGTTTTAAAGGGTGAAAATTTGGTTATTTATAAAGAGTACCCGTCAAGAGAGGAATACTCGTTTGAAGGCAGTTCTTTGCGCTTAGCGGGTGAACTTGGGTGCGAGTATATTGATAATTTTGAAAGTTTAAAAGAAAAAATAGGTAAAGCCACCGTTAAAACCGTGCTAATAATAGGCGCGGGCGACTTATACGATAAGGTTTTAGGCGAAATAAAAAACGGATAGTGTTCACTATCCGTTTTAATTTTATAACATATCAATGATAAACTCAGCGTCTTGCTTTTCTTCAAGTTTTAAAATAGCGTTTTCAAAATGTTTAGGCGCATATTCGAATTTGAAAGTGGGAAGTTTAAAGTAAGAAAGGATAATTGCCTTTTGAGCGAGTAGGTTAATAGCGGTTTCAACGTTTTCAGATCCGTCTTTAATAAAGGTGACGTTGAGTTGCTTATCAAAGGCAAAACTACAAGAGAGTTTTGATTTAGTAGTTGTGATACCCGTTACGCCCACTTGCGCCTCATCGCAAGCAACTTTATCAATAATATCGATACTTGCGTTTGAATCGCTAACGTAAATTACCTTCCTGCACTTTCTACCGCCGGTTATTGATAAAACTTCGCTTTCCAAGTTCTTATCTGCTACTAAAGTGTAGTAGACGTTAGTCTTATGCGCGATATCAAGATTTTTTTCGTTAGAATCAATCAAAATGGGAACTGATTGATAATACATTAAAAGTTGCGCTATAATGTTTGCAAGGAAAGAACCGCCTACTATTGCAACGTGATTACCCCTTTCAATATTGAGTTTATCAATAATGGTAATAGCAAGGGAAATGTGGTTGATAAATAGAGCATCGTCTTCACTTACCGTTTCAGGAAGAACAAATACTTCGTTTGATGGAAGAATTACGAAATCACGCAAATAACCGTTCGCTCCGTTACAAAAACTTGTGGGAAGATAAACTTTTGAACCCTTGTTAATGTAATTGCTTTCTTTAAGCGTTTCAACCACTTGGCCTACTGCAATCGAGCAGGGGGTAAAGGGGTATTCTCGCTTTAAGTCACCCTTAAAAAGATTAAGGTCGTTAGCGGAAATAAAACATTTAGTAGTTTTAATTTTAACGTGGTCAACGTTTTCCAAATTTTCAGTTGTAGTGATACCGCCGAGACGTTTCGGCTCAATAATTTGCCAGTTGTTCATAATAAACCTGTTATCATTATAACAATAAAGAATATTTTTTGCAAGTAATTATTGTTAAGTAAAAAATTTTGAATGATTTTATAAAAATCAGTTAAAATTGCCGTTAAATGAGTTGACTTAATGAAAATTTTAATATATAATAACGAAGTAATAAAATTGAGAGGTGATAATATGAAAGATAATATTCATCCTAATTATAAAACAGTAACCGTTCAATGCGCTTGCGGTGCATCTTTCGTAACCGGTTCTACTAAAAATGTTGACGTAATCAAGGTTGATATCTGTTCTAAATGCCACCCGTTCTTTACCGGTAAGCAAAAAATCGTTGATACCGGCGGACGTGTAGAAAAGTTTAAGAAAAGATACGGTATTTGATTTATCTACAAAAATTGTACCTAATAGGTATAGAATCGGCTCTAAGAATTTACTCTTAGAGCTGTTTTATTGTATAGGGTTTTATGGGAGCAACAAAGAAAACGTCAATAGGCGGTCAAGCGGTAATTGAAGGCGTTATGATGAAAGGCGCAACTTCAGAGGCGATAGCCGTTCGCTCAGAGAGCGGAGAAGTGCTTATTGAAAGTAAAAGATTAAATAAGAAAGGTAAACTTGCTAAAATTCCCGTGATTAGGGGCGCGATTGCTTTCTTTTCTTCTTTAATAGGCGGAACTAAGTCTTTAATGCGTTCTGCATCGGTTTTCGGTGAAGAAGAAA
>JAGCLN010000245.1 GCA_017646945.1 Clostridia bacterium
AACTGGTCAAGCCGTTGAATGGCAACTTGATTTCTATTTAGATAAAATTAAAAAAGGCGAAGCCGAAGGTATCGTTCTTCATACCAACACCATGGCTGATCTTGACTACGAAGCATACGACGTTGCTCTCGAATGGTTAGAAAAGCATTATGATGATGAGGTTCCAGAAATCTTTTAAGCCGCTATAAACTGCGTTATGCGTCGTTACTGCCAAGCCGTTGCATTTACGATGACCACAAAGGTCTATCGTAATCGCCCCGTCTTGTCGAGCCTCGCCTAACTTGTTTCTAACGTCTTAAAATCGCACGTTGATTAAACTTTGAGCGTTCAAAGCAAATTAAAATCGCACGTTGAACAAACTTTGGCTTTTGTTTCTAACGTCTTAAAATATCGCTTTGAACAAACCTTGAGCGTGCAAAACAAATTTAAAACTCGCGTTGAAAATACTTTAAGCGTTCAAAACAAATTAAAAATTCAAATTAAATACTTCGAGCGTGCAAACGCTCGGTAAACACTAATAATAAAACAAAAAAATTTAATAAAAAGTAAGGATAATATTATGAAAAAAAGTGTAGAAAGTGTTACTAAAACTTTAACTGAAAACGATCTTGGCGTTGTTACTACGCACGAGCACGTTTTACTTGACCTTACCGCTTTTTATCAAGCGCTTCCCGTTAAAGGTATTGAAGACCCTGCAACTCAAAAGGTTGAAATGTGGAACTTAGGTATTTTAAGCCGTGACTGTTACGCGTTTAAAGACAATTTGCTTTTAGATAACGAGCAAGTTGCCATTGATGAACTTAATTTCTTCAAAGAAGCAGGTGGTAATACGGTGGTTGACGCATCGCTTGACGGTATCGGTAGAGACCCCGAAGCGCTCGTTAGGATTTCAAAAGCAACTGGCCTTAATATCATTATGGGCACAGGTTTCTACGTAGGCGAAACTCACCCCAAAGCGCTTGACGATATGACCGATGAAGAAATCGGCGAACTTATGATTAAAGAACTTAACGAAGGCGTTAACGGTATCAAAGCAGGTTACATCGGCGAAATCGGTATTAGCGAAATTTTCGATGATAAAGAAAGAAGAGTTCTTCGCGCCGCAGCCTACGCTCAAAAGAAAACGGGCGTTGCAATCAACGTTCACATCAATCCTTGGACAACTAACGGTTTAGAAGCGGCTGATATCCTTTTATCAAAAGGCGTTGACCCGAGCAAGATTTGTATTTCGCATATAGACGTTGAGAATCGTGAAGATTATATTTACGCCCTTTTACGCAAAGGCGTTTACGTTGAGTTTGATAACTTTGGTAAAGAATATTATATTAAAAGAGAAGTTAGAAACTCAGGTTACGGCTTATTCGTTCGCGATATCGACCGCGTTAAACTTTTAAAGAAAATGATTGATGACGGGTTTATCAAGCAAATATTACTTTCTTGTGACGTATGCTTGAAAAATCTTCTTCACAAGTACGGCGGTTGGGGTTACGACCACGTATTATCAAACGTTATTCCTATGATGGAAGACGAAGGCATTACCGCTGAGCAAATTGAAACAATGCTTAAAATCAACCCGAAAGAATGGTTATTACACTAAAATTTAAAGGAGAAAAATTATGTTAAATATCCCATCAATTCCCTTGCAAGAATATAAAGATAGAGTTAAAAAAGTTCAAGCAACGATGAAAAAAGAAGGTTACGACCTTATCCTTGCTTACGGTAACGAAGCAGAACCGCAATTCGTAAGATATTTCTCTGCATACTGGCCTTCGTTTGAAACGGCAGGCGTTCTTATCGCTCAAGAAGGCGACCCCTTGCTTTTAATCGGGCCTGAAAGTTTCACTTACGCAAGCGACCGTTCAAAGATTGATGAAATTCGCAGGCTTAAAGCGTTTAGAGAATCTTCTGAACCTGAATATCCCGGCCACAAGCTCGATACTTTCAATACCGTTATCACCGAACTCTTAGGCGATAAACCCGTAAAACGTTTCGGCGTTGCAGGTCTTCCGCTTATGACTATCGGCGTTTACGAGTCACTTGCAGAATGCTTAAAAGTGTATGGTGACGTTAAGATTGAAAAGGCAGACTACGTTGTTAACGATATCCGTATGAGAAAAACGGAAAACGAACTTAAATGTATGCGCGCCGCTGCTGAAATTACTAGAAAAACTTTCGATTACGTTCTTGAAAATATCAAAGTTGGTATGACTGAACAACAAGTTGTAGGTCTTGCTCTTGGCAAAATGCACGAACTTGGCGCTGAAAGAGAAAGTTATCCCCTTTGGGTACTTACCGGTAAGGGTTCTAATCAAGCGATTTCACGTCCTAGAAACAAAGCGATTGAAGAAGGGGATATGACCTTCCTTCAAATCGGCGCAAGAGTAGATGGTTACGCATCAAGTATCGGCCGTCCCGTTGTGTTTGGTAAGGCTACTAAGGAACAAAAAGAACTTATCGAAGTTGGTTACAAGGCTCAAGCAGACGTTATTTCTATGCTTAAAGCCGGCGTTCCCGCTTGTGAAGTTGCAAAATTCCACGTTAAAAACGTAACCGAAATGGGTTATGGTGACTGGTTGTTATACGGGCCTTGCCACGGCAACGGTACTATGGAAGGCGAAGCGCCTTGGATTGAAACTAACTCAACCTATCTCTTAGAAGAAAATATGAGTTTCTGCGTAGATATCTTCTTAGGTTCTAAGGAAAAGGAAATCGGTCTTAGAATGGAAGACGTTGTAGTTGTAACTAAAGACGGTTGCGAAAACTTAACCAACTACCCCAGAAAACTTTTCGAAATCTTATAATAGATAATGGCGGAGTGGAAAATTCCATTCCGCCTAATTTATTGTTTTTAGCCTCTACGCAAATGATTTTTCAAAAAAAGCAAAAAATATTTTGACTTTATTATTTTATTGTGCTATTATAGTTAGGCTAAAATAACAATTCAGTTATGGAAAAGTACCCAAGTGGCTGAAGGGGCTCCCCTGCTAAGGGAGTAGTACGTGAATAACGTAGCGCGGGTTCAAATCCCGCCTTTTCCGCCAAAAAGCAACAAGTTTGAACCCAAACTTGTTGCTTTTTCATTTGTGCCGATAGGTACAACATCATTTCGAACAATGTGAGAACATCATTTGACTTTAAGTCAACATCATTGCCGTTTACGGCACAAAAACGATGTTACAACAGGTTGTAAACGATGTGCTACAGCAACGATGTTATCCTGCGCATAAATGATGTTACGCTCCGCGTAAACGGATAGGTTGATTTTTAGAATAATAAATGTTATAATAAAATTAATAAGGAGAGATTATGAAAGAAGATAAACTCGGCACTCTATCAATGGAGTTTTCAGTTGAAATATTAAAACTCACTAAAGAGTTGCGCGCTAAAAAAGAAAACGTAATTTCTAATCAAATCGGTCGTAGTGCAACAAGTATTTGTGCTAATATTGCAGAAAGCAAATACGCTCACGGTCGTGCAGACTTTATTGCAAAACTTGAGATTGCCCTTAAAGAAACTAACGAAACTAGCAAATGGCTTGAAATGTTACTAAAAAGTGATTATGTTACTGAAGATATTTATAATCCACTCAACAAAAAATGCTCAACTATTCTCTTTTTATTAGTAATTTCAATAAAAACCACTAAATCAAATATGCAAAAGTAAAGAACTTGGAAAACTAAGTTCTTTTATTTTATCTTCGTTAAAGGAAACCCTGGAATAATCTTTAATTTTGAAAGACCTAAATAAGACTATTATTTAAGGTCTTTTAATTTTTATTAAAATCAATTGATTTTTATATTATAAAGAGCTAAAATA
>JAGCLN010000246.1 GCA_017646945.1 Clostridia bacterium
GATTTCAACGCTGAATTGAAAGCTGCAGGCGTTAATACCGGTAAGGTATGACCGCAACTTCTTCCTTCATACAAGCGTCAAGATATGTAAATCTATTGCGTCAAACAAACTGAATTTAGCGTTCGCCGAATATCGTCGAACGCTAAACTAATGTATTATACAGGAGTTTTATATTTTATGGAAAACAATAAAAATACAGTTAAAAGCACTAAGTGGCTTTGGATTGCAATCGCTGTTATCGTGGTTGCCGGTCTTGGCGCTTGGTGTGTTTACAACGGCGTGAAAGCAGGCGAAATCAAAGCGATTGTTGAATTTAAGTCAACTGCCGTGTTATTCATCTTAGCGTTCGTAATTTGCGCGCTCGGTTACCTTCTCGGCGGTATCACCGTTAAAGGCGTTAACTTAGGCACCGCAGGCGTGTTCCTTGTGGCTATCTTATTCGGCTTCTTGTGTACCCTTGATTTTAGCAAAGTTCCCGTTCTCGGTTCTTTCCACGTAACCGAAAAAAGTTCAATAGTTTCCACTATGGGTGGTTCTATCCAAAACTTAGGTCTTATTATGTTCGTAGGCTCGGTTGGTCTTATTGCAGGCCCAAGTTTCTTTAAGAACCTTAAAAAGAACTTTAAAACCTATATCGTTCTCGGCGCAATCATTATTTTATCGTCAACTGCGGTTGCGATTATATTTACCGTTGCTACCGGTTACGGTTCTGGTTTCTGGGCGGGTATTTTATCAGGCGCGCTCACCACAACCCCCGGTTTCTCTGCTGCTCAAGAAGCGGTTATCTCTAAAATTCAAGAAAGTCTCGCAACAGATTATTTATCTGTTGAAAAGATTCAATCTATTATCGCAGAAAAAAGCTTAGTAGTTGACCAAATCGACCAACTTTTAGTAGGGCAACTTTTAACCGTTGATGAAATTAAGCAACTTGCGGAATATTCAATCATTTCCGTAGGCCACGCAATCGCGTACCCCTTCGGCGTTATCGGCGTTGTATTATTCGTTCAACTTATGCCCAAGTTCTTAAAAGCAAATATGGATAAGGAAAGAGAACTTTTAAAAATCGGCGCAGATGAAGAAGAAAAGAACTACGAAGGTTTATTCACTTGCGAACCCTTTGGTCTTGTTCCCCTTGCTTTAACCGTTGTTGTAGGTTTGATTTTAGGCGCAATCAAAATTCCCTTGTTCGGTGGCTCTGCGTTCAGTTTAGGTACTACCGGTGGCGTACTCATTATGGGCCTTGTTTTAGGCCACTTTGGTAAAATCGGTAAACTTTCTCTTCAAGTCCCCGCAACAACTTTAAAACTTTTAAGAGAATTCGGTCTTATGCTCTTCCTTTTAGGCGCAGGCTTTGACGGGGGCGTTAAACTCGTATCCTCTATCGGCGATGAATACGGCTTAATTATTTGGGGCTTTATCGGTGGCGGTTGCATGACAATCGTTCCCATGATTGTTGGCTTCTTCCTTTCAAAATACCTTATGAAGTTACCCCTTTTAAACAGCCTTGGCTCAATCACCGGCGGTATGACTTCAACTCCCGCTCTTGGCACCTTAATTTCAACCGCAAAGACTGAAGACGTTGCTTCCGCTTACGCATCAACCTATCCTATTGCGCTCGTACTCGTAGTGCTTGCTTGTCAGCTTATGATAACCTTTATTTAATCCGTTATAAACGGCGCAATACTGCGTTACTGTCAAGCCGTTGCACTAACAATGACCAAAAAGGTCTATTACGCCCAACGGCTTGCTAACGAGCCTTGTCTTGCTTGTTTCTAACGTCTTAAAA
>JAGCLN010000247.1 GCA_017646945.1 Clostridia bacterium
AAAGGTTAGTCAACTTGTTTCTAATGGCTTAAAGGTTTTAATTCAAATAATAAAAAAGCGTGATTTTTGCACGCTTTTTTTATTTTTAATAAAAAACGGCTTTTTGCTTTACTTTATGCTAAAATCATAGTATACTAAATTCAGTATAAAACAACCTAAAGGGGAATATATATGTTTTTTGATAAATTAAAGAGTTTAGACAATGAAGTTTTCGTTTCCGTTGAGCGCGAACTTAAACGCCAACAAGAAAATATCGAACTTATCGCTTCTGAAAATATCGTAAGCGAAGCAGTTTTACTTGCAGCAGGCACGGTGCTTACTAATAAGTATGCGGAAGGTTACCCCGGCAAGCGTTATTACGGCGGTTGCGTTTACGTTGATGAAGTTGAAGAAATTGCACGCGAACGCGCTAAAAAGCTTTTCGGTGCAGAACACGCTAACGTTCAACCTCACAGCGGTGCAAACGCAAACTTAGCAGTTTTCTTTGCTCTTTTAAATCCGGGCGATACCGTTCTTTCACTCTCGCTTGCTAACGGCGGTCACTTATCTCACGGTTCACCCGTAAATATTTCAGGTAAGTATTTCAATATCGTTCCTTACGAAGTTAGTCTTGACAAGCAAGTTTTAGACTATGATAAAATTAGAGAACTCGCTCTTGAAAACAAGCCCAAACTTATTTTAGCAGGCGCAAGTGCATATCCCCGTTCTATTGATTTTAAAAAGTTTAGAGAAATTGCAGATGAAGTTGGCGCATACCTTATGGTAGATATGGCTCACATCGCAGGTTTAGTAGCGGCAGGCGTTCACGAAAGCCCCGTTCCTTATGCAGACGTTGTTACTACTACCACCCACAAAACTCTTCGCGGTCCTCGTGGCGGTATGATTTTATGTAAAGAACAATACGCAAAAGCGATTGACAAAGCGGTGTTCCCCGGTACTCAAGGCGGTCCTTTAATGCATATAATAGCAGCGAAGGCAGTTGCTTTTGGCGAAGCGTTAAAGCCTGAATTTAAAGAATATCAAGTTCAAGTTGCTAAAAACGCAAAAGCGCTTGCAAACGCTCTTATCAAAAAAGGCTTCAAGCTCGTTTCGGGCGGTACTGATAACCACCTTATGCTCGTTGACCTTATTGAAACCGGCATCACCGGTAAAGAACTTGAAAAGCGTTTAGACGAAGTTCACATTACCTTAAATAAAAACTCAATTCCTAACGACCCCCAAAGCCCGTTCGTTACAAGCGGTGTGAGAATCGGTACTCCTGCCGTTACTTCTCGTGGCTTTAAGGAAGCAGAAATGGAAAAAATTGCAGACTTCATTTACGACGTAACCTTCAACTTTGATAAAAAGAAAGAAGAAGTTACCAAGGAAGTTATGGCGCTCTGCGCAAAATTCCCCATCTACGCAGATTAACAATTATACAAAAACTCTAACGATAAGAAACGCCGTTTCTTATCGTTAATTTATGCTCAAAATAGCAAACGTTTAAAATTATGAACAGTCACGTTAGAAAATTAAGGTTACAATCGCATATGCACCGTGGTAAAATCGAGCAGGATTTTACTTCCGGCCCGATTTTTAAGCAAATGCTTTTATTTGCATTACCGCTTATGTTTAGCAACGTATTACAAATACTTTTCAACACCGCGGATATCGCAGTTCTTGGCGCTTTGGTAGATGACGTTGCCGTTGCAGGCGTTGGCTCAACGAGTTCGCTTATCAACTTGATAACGAGTATGTTTATAGGCGTGGCGGTAGGCGTTAACGTAATAGTATCCAAATACCTTGGTGCGCACAATGAAGAAGGCGTTAAAAAAGTAGTTGGTATGAGTATACTTTTAAGTTTTGTTTTCGGTGCGGTACTAGTAGTAATCGGTTGGTTTGGCGCAAGAACGTTCTTAGTTCTTATGAAAAGTAACGAAGAAGTTATCGGCCTTGCTACCACTTACTTAAAAGTTTACTTTTTAGGCATTCCGCTCGTAATACTTTACAACTTCTTATCGGCAATCTTGCGTGCGGCAGGCGATAGTAAACGCCCGCTTATCTACCTTTTAATAGGCGGTGTGGTAAACATCGTATTAAACGTGTTCTTCATAACCGTTTTTAATATGACCGTTGAAGGCGTTGCAATAGCAACGGTAGTAGCGCAAGGCGTTTCGGCGTTGCTTTGCTTTATCCAGCTTATAAGGGCGAAAGGCGTTGTATCTTTATCGCCAAAACATATAAAATTTTACAAGAAAGAACTTTTAGAAGTAATTAAAGTAGGCGTGCCGGCAGGTATTCAAAGTTCGCTATTTTCTCTTTCTAACGTAATTATTCAATCTTCTATCAACGTTTGCGGAAAAGCCGCGGTATCAGGCTCGGCGTATGCTCAACAAATAGAAGCGTATATCTACTGCGCGATGCACGGCATATCGCTTGCAACAATGTCGATAGTAAGCCAAAACTTCGGCGCTAAAAAGATTGAAAGAATCAAAAAAATCATTTTGTACGGCTTGTTGATAGTAAGCATAGTAGGTATATCGTTAGGCGCTTTGGGAACGCTTCTTTGCAATCCTATATTATCGCTCATTACCGACGATAAAGAAGTTATCGGCTACGCGCTTGAAAGGTTGCTACTAATTTGCCTTCCGTACGTATTGTGTGGCGTAATGGAAATCTTCTCTTATTCCCTTCGCGCTATGGGTAAAAACTTTCTCAATATGATAATTTGCTTAATAGGCGCGTGCTTGCTTAGAATAGTTTGGATAGAATTAGTATTTAAAGCCTATAAGACTTATCGTTCAATTTTCGTATCGTATCCTATATCTTGGTTCGTTACGGTTGCAATTTTACTAGTCTTTTTAATAGTAACCTTAAAACAGAACAAAAACATAGGTGAAACCCCCGAGAAAGAAGTTGATTGATTTTACATATTTAACTGACTGTTTTTACATATTTGAGCATTGATTTTTGTGTTAAAATAAATATATGCAAAAAGATATAGCGCGAAAAAACCCATCGGCGTTTAAAAAGATTGAAAAGGACTTCACAAACGGTCCTTTGTTTAAACAGATAAT
>JAGCLN010000248.1 GCA_017646945.1 Clostridia bacterium
GCTTGAAGGCGCAATGTATCTCGACTGTACAGGTCTTTTCATGGTTCCTGCAGGCACTTTAGTAAATCGCCGTCAATATCACCACTCTTTCAAACCTATGCAAAGAGTTGGTTGGGACCTTCTTCGTAATAATGAAGGTAAATCTTTAGAAGGCGCGGGCTTTAACCCTGAAATCGCTAGAGAATTAGTTGAAGAAGCAAGAGAATTCAAAAACGTTACTTGTGGCGTATTTGACGACTTTATTGCAGGCGGTAGATATAAAAACTTCCCCATTGAAAATATTAGAAAGACTGCTGATATTCTTCATAATAACGACGTTCGCCGTTTAGATATGTGGATGGTTCTTTACATTGACGAATTTGGCGTTGACGAAGAAAAGGATAAAGAATTCTGGCCATACATTGAACCGTTTGACGGTATTATGCTTTGGACTATGGGCGAATCTAACCTTTGGAAGTTTGAAGAAAGATTTAAAATCTATAAGGAAAAGACCGCTGGTAAAAAGAGAATTTTAGGTCTTTACCTTTACAACTTTGGCGACAACAAAAAGGCTGACCCCAAGGAAGTTGCTTGGCAACTTGACAGATACTACGAACTTTTAAGAAATAAAGAAGTTGACGGTATTTGCTTACACACCAACACTATGGCTGACCTTGACCACGATGCGTACAAAGTTTGCCTTGATTGGCTCGCTATTCACGCTAACGACGAACTTCCAGAATAATAAAACAATAAAGAAAAGCACGCTTGATAGCGTGCTTTTTTAATGCCTTACGGCAAGTCTATTTCGTATAAATCTTTCGGCGGAATAGGTTTAGTTGAAGTGGAAACAACCTTTTCAACTTCGCCCGTTGCCTTAGCGATAGAAATGTTAGTACCCGCACCCGCAACGCAACCGCCGGGGCAACCCATACCTTCTATAAGGCAACCGTTTTTCTTGCCTGCCTTAGCAAGAAGTAACATTTTTTTGCATTCTTCTAAGCCTTCGGCGTGCTCAATCTTAACTTCAACGCCGGGGTAATACTCTTTAACGCATTTTTCAATAGCGCTTGCAACGCCACCTGCTATCGCGTAACCACGGCCAGCGCCAGTCGCTTCGTGAATCGACCTTTCGCCTTGATACTTATTAAAGTCTATATCTCTCGCTTCGAAAATACCAAAGAGTTCTTCAAAAGTAATAACGAAGTCAACGTCACTTCTAACGCTCATGCGAGACGCTTCGAGTTTCTTAGCCGCGCAAGGCCCGATAAACACTACTCTTGCGTTAGGGGTTTTTTGCTTGATTTTTCTCGCGGTTGCAACCATAGGCGTAAGCGCTTGAGAAACTTGGTCGATAAGGGTTGGGAATTGTTTTTTAGCAAGCATTGCCCAACTTGGACAACAAGAAGTTAAAAGGAAGGGAAGCTTGCCTGAAACGACTTCGTTTACGTAAGCGTGGGCTTCGGTTGAACAAGCAAAGTCCGCTCCGCTCGCTACTTCGTGAACTTCTTTAAAGCCGATATCTAAAAGCGCGCCCTTTATCATAGCGATAGAAACGTCACTACCAAACTGACCAACTATTGCAGGGGCGATTTCCGCAACAACGTAGTCGCCTTTCTTTATCGCTTGAATCATTTGGAAGATTTGCGATTTATCAGCGATAGCGGCAAACGGACAACTTACCATACATTGACCGCAACCTAAACACTTGTCGTTATCAATCATTGCTCTACCGAGTTCATCGGTTGAAATCGCCTTGATACCGCAAGCGGCTGAACAGGGGCGAACTTTATGCGCGATTGCATCGTACGGACAAGCCTTTTTGCACTTGCCACAATGGATACACTTTTCTTGGTCGATTACCGCTTTTCCGTTTTCAAAAGTTATCGCACCCTTAGGGCAAGCGGCAACGCACGCTTTCGCAACGCAATTTCTGCATTGGTTTGAAACTTCATACACGTTGTCTTTACACTTATCACACGCAGACGGAATAACCTGCATAAGCGGTGGCTCGTAATACTTATCGGAAACGTTGCTGTTAGTTAAGCCTTCGGTAATGTGAACGGGCTTATCGGACGGGCGTAAACTCATACCCATAGCAAGCCTAACTCTTTCAGATGCTATTGCCCTTTCACGATAAATGCTTTCAAAAAAACGCGGAACTTCAGTCGGCGTTATTTTGTAAGGAATCGCTTCGATAGCATCGTTGATTTTATCAGGCTCACTCTCGTAAGCAACTTTTGCAACTTCTTTAAACACTTCTCTTCTTAACTTTTTTACAGAAGTGGGAAGTTCTCTTAATTGTCCTGCCATAGTTTTTCCTTAAATAGTAAATTTTCTAATATCTATTATACCAAAACTTATAAAAATTGCAATCTTTTAAAGGATAGCGGAAAGCAAAATTTTCCTTTCTTTTTCGTTTTGCAAATATTCCCTTGGATAAGGCGCGTCAACTTTTAAATCAAGTGCGACCTTTTGCTCACTCATAACGATTACTCTGTTTGCAAGCATCAACGCTTCGTCAACGTCGTGCGTGACGAAAATAACCGTTTTTTTACTCTCTTTCCAAAGCGATAAAAAATCGCTAATTAAACAAAGTTTAAGTTTTAAATCAAGCGAAGAAAAAGGCTCGTCCATAATGACTACTTGGGAGGGATAACTAATCGCTCGCAAAAAGTTAATTCTCTGCTTTTCACCACCCGAAAGAGAATGCGGATAACAGTCTTTTTTATCTAACAAATTAACCTTTTCAAGTCCTGAAATAATATCTCGGTGTGAAATGCCAACGAGTTCTAAGTTTTTATATACTGTTATCCCGCCTATAAGCCTTGGCTGTTGAAATACGTAAGATACCGTTTTACTCTCTATCTCGCCTTGATAATTTTTAAGGTTTGCAATACAATTTAAAAGGGTTGTTTTACCAACGCCGGATGCACCTAATACGCAAGAAATTTGCCCGTCTTCAAAGTTTATAGAAAGGTTGTCTATTACTTTTTTATCGCCGTAACAAGCCGTTAAATTTTTAATTTCCATAGCCTTTCTTCTCCATTTTATCAAACGCAAATTTGCCGATAAATTCGATAATTATACCGATTACGCATATCGCGATAGCAAGGGCGAAAAGCATAACGGTTTCACTATAAATACTCGCTTCAACCATAAGACCGCCGAAACTTTTATATACGTCTGCTAAAATTTCTGCTGAAATTACGAGCTTTAACGAAAAGGATAAAGCCGATGAAAAATCAAAACAAAGCGTGGGCAAAATCGAAGGAATATAAAGGGAAAAAACCTGCTTTTTGCAAGGCACTTTATACACTTTACACATCTCGATAAGGTCTTTTTTTACGCCCGATAACGCGGTAAAAATAGCCGTGTAAAGCAAGGGAATAAGCGTTAAAATACACACGATTATCGGCGCGGTTGAACGGTTTATCGCAACTAAAATTATGAGCATAATGGCAAGCGTTGGCAACGAGCGCATAACCGCGATTACGCTACCGAATATGCTTGCAAAAGTTTTATATCTATAAGATATAACCGCCGTTATTACAGCTGTAATAATGGATATTAAAAAGGATATTAAAACCCTTAAAAGCGATGAAAAAAGAGCGGAATAAAAGTAGCCTTTACCAAATAACAGCAACGCTTCTTTTACACTTTTTAACGGTGATGGAACAACGTAGTTATTGCTTACCGCCAAATATAAAATTGTCCACGCTATAAATACGATTAGTATTCCCGATAGCGAGTAGGCTAACTTTTTCACTCTTAAAATTCCCCTAAGTAGAAAAATTCATCGTTAATAGTGCAGGCGGCGTTTGGGTTTACGCCCCTTATTTTTTCAATAAAATCGTTCACTTCTTGCTTGCAATTTTTTGCTAAAACTAACTCAATATTAGCCCTATCAATAGCAAGTTGAGTTAAGTTTTTAGTGGTAAAAGACGGGGTTAAACCGCTTTCTAAATTACTTAAAATCGCCATGCAAATCGCGTCTTTATTCTCAATTTTTAAGTAAGTTTTGCACGATTTTATAGAGTTTACTAACTCTTTTACTTTGTCAAAATCACTTAAAATAACGCTTTTTTTAGCCACTAAAACAGCTTGCGGAAAGCCTAAATCTGAGTAAAGCCTGTCTAAACTACCGTTAAAATTAAGGTTTAACGCTACCGATTTTGCATCGGCAACGGGCGATGGCGCAAGGTAATAATCACAGTCCGCCACCCCTATTTCAGTAAGTTTTATCGCAAGCAAATTCACTTTATCACTCGCCTTTTCGCTTCCGTTTTTAAGTTCGTTATACGCTAAATTTAGGTCGCCAAGCGCAACTTTTAAAGTAAGCCCCGGCACGTTTGCAAGCTGAACAACGCCTACCGTTTTACCGATAAGTTCGCTTGCGTTTTGCCTTGTTATTTCACCGCTGTTTTTACTTAAAAAGTAAAAATTACCGTGCGTTACAACGCCGAGCATTTGATAAGTTTCACCATTGCCAAGAAGTAGCGACGCGGTGTTTATAGGAATAATAGCAACGTCTGCAATCGGGTTAGTACCGCTTACTTTGGCGGTAATAACGTCCGCTCCCACAACGTTATACGCAAAGCCTTCAACCCCTTCCATAGCGGAAGAAAGGGCAAGCGCAGGCGCGCCGTCAGGCGCGTATACACTTAAAGATTCCCCGCTATCTTTACAGGCGGGGAAACATAAAATACACGCTATTAATGATAAAATTGCAATTAGTTTTTTCATTTTAAGATAGTATAACCGGGCTTAAATTCCACGGGTTCGCCATCAGCGGTAGCGTAAACGGAAATGCAAGACGGGTTGTATACGCATTTATAGTCGCTGGTAATGCGAAGATTTTTGATTGCAGTTAAATATTCGTAAATTTCAAAGTTGGTAGCATACCAAATTTTATCGTTATCATCTTTCAAAATATCTAACGTTTCGATAATCACGTTCCAGTTATCGCGCCTTGCAAAATCGTGAGCGTGACCCCAAATATAGAATATAGGAAGTTGAGAATATGAAGAAAGGCTTACAAACTTTTTAGCGTAAGGAATCGCATTGTCGTGATGGCAAGTGCCCGTCCACAACAAAAAGTCGCTCGGGTGAGCAAAGGTATTGCTTTGACCCGCGGTGCGAGCGTAAGCGATATTTAAGCCCTTTAAAACGGTTAAAAGTTCATTGTTGTATTGTCCGTTAGGATAAGCGTAGCCTAAAACAGGCTTTCCAACGATATCTTCAAGCGTGCTTTTAGCGTGAGCAACTTGCATTATCATTTGGTCAACGGGAATTCTCTCGTTCCATTGATGGCTTCTCGTATGGTTTGCAATCTCGTGAGTTTTAGAAATATCGTAAACTTCACTCTTTGATAAAAAGTTATCGCTCAATCCCACCCAACCCGAAACTAAGTTGAAAGTGCCTTTTACGCCGTATTTATTGAAAATTTCAATAAGTTTTGCGTCGTTACGGTCGCCGTCGTCATAAGAAAAAGTTACCGCTTTAGTCTTTCCGTTTGGAAATAAATCAAATATAATCATACTTAACTCCTTTTATACACTTAGATTTTAACATTTTATAGTGATAATTACAATCGTTTACCGAAAATTATCCTTGTATTTTTTCACCCTCTATTTGTATAAAATCACTTGACAATTACTCTTAGAAAAGAGTAAAATATAAGTATGAATCCATTTATTTCCTGTCGCTACACACTCGGCTCTATTTCAACGATTGAATCAAGTTGGAACTGGTCGAACGTAGTTATTCCCGACAATAAAATATACGTTATTGAAAAGGGTGAAATATTCGTTGAAGGCGGTGGCGTTAGTTTCGTTGCAAAAGAAGGCGATTTAGTTCTTATACCATCGTCAGTAGTCCACTCTGCAAGGCTTACCGAGTTGCAGTACGTTAAAAAGAGTTGGATACACTTTGCTATGAAGCAAGGCGTTGCCGAATATTTTTCCGGCTACACTCACCCCGTTAAGATAACCTTATCCAACCTTTCGCAAACCTTAGAAATTATCAACGGCGTTATCCGTTACGGCGACCTTTCCGAGCCTTACAGAAGTTTAAAAACTTCAGCAGGTATTTTTGAACTCGTTGCCACTTTCTTTGATAAGTCGCTTCCGCAAAAGCCGATAGTTTCCATTGATAATATAGATAGGGCTATCGAGTTTATTAACGATAACTACACCGAGCAATTCACCTTAGATTTCTTATCTGAAAAATTCCATTGTTCAGGCAATCATTTTATTAAAAAATTTAAGGAAAAAACAGGCTATACGCCGATTAAATACCTTTCTATCAAGAAAATTGAAGAAGCAAAACGCCTGCTTGAAAACACCGATATGCCTATAAATGAAATTATGGAAAGGGTGGGATATTTGGACGCATCTTACTTTTCTAAACTATTTAAAAAATTAGTAGGCTACTCACCAAAGAGTTTTAGAGATAATATTGACAACAAGGTGAAATATGAATAACAATTTAAAAGTTTTTTCAACCGTTTACGCATCACAATGCAACGATAAGCAAGTGCTTAGGACGGACGCTATACTCAACTTTTTTCAAGACTTAGCAACCGAACACGCAATAGAACTTAAAACCGACTACCATTCTTTAAAATCGGCTTCTAATGCCTTTTGGGTTATTTCTAAGATAAAGTTCAAAAGAGTTGGTCAAATACGCCATCATGACGCTGTAACCGTTTCTACGTGGCCTATAAAGCCCCAAAGCATAAGGTTTATGAGAGATTATAATATCAAGGGCGAAAACGGCGAAATTCACGGCACTAGCGAGTGGTGTGTGCTTGACTTTAATACTATGAGCTTACGCAGGCTTGACACCATTTCTTACCCCGCCGATATGGAACATATTGAAACGAGAGCGGAAGTTTCCCCCTTTAATCGTTTTAGGGAAGAAGTTTTACCCGAACACTACTCTTACACTTATACGGCAGAATATTCCGATATTGACGTTAACGGGCACGTAAACAACGTTGTTTACGCCAAGATGGCGCTCAATACCTTTACCCCTTGCGAGTTTGATGAAAAGGACTATAACGCCTTTGAAATTCACTTCTTATCACAATGCTTTTTAGGTAACGAAATTAAAATATTTAAAAAGCAATTAGGTAACGCAGTTTACGTTGAAGGCAGAATTGAAGAAAAAGCGGTGTTTAAAAGTTTGTTTTATAAAGAATAAAAAAAGTGTGGATAAATTCCACACTTTTTATTTTTGTTAAAATTACTTTTTAAGGGTTTGCAAGTAATCGCCGATTTCGTACATAGCGTTTTTAAGAGTTTGATGTTCGGGAAGCATAACTACGCGGAAGTGGTCGGGAGTTTTAAATCCGAAACCAGTACCTGCA
>JAGCLN010000249.1 GCA_017646945.1 Clostridia bacterium
GTTTAAACATAAATATTTTTTGTTATTTTAATGTTTATGGGGGATAATGAAAAATTAAGAATATTCTCATTAGTTTGATTACGCTCCACCACAAAGCACCGTTGACTTTTGTCATCGGTGCTTTGTGCTTGTGAGAGTGGATTATACGAACCACCGAAGGTGGATTCGGCGCTTGCGTCAACCGAGGGGTTCCCCCTTAGGGGTTTCGGTTGTATCCACCTCTCCCCACGAAATTCTAGTAGAGAGTTGATATTTACCACTTGTGGTTCGGCCGTCATATGACGGGCTTACATTGACGGGCTAAGGTCAGCCAGGGTGTCCCTACGAAGTAGGGTGTGGCTGTATCCACCTCTCCCCACCACAAAAGCGCATTGACTTATGTCGATGCGCTTTTGTGATGTAGAGAGTGGATTTTACGAAGCACGTGTGGTTTGGTGTAAAATAAGGCGTTTTTTGTTGAACACTTGTTAAAGATATTGATGTTCACAAAAATTTCATCTAACAGATATTGACTTTTTGCACAAAAAAAATATAATAGAATTATATTTTAGGTGATTTTATGGCTAAAAACAAGGTAAAAAAATGGGCAAAGTTCCGTCATAAAGTAGTAAGGAAAACGTTTGTTTTCCCGGTGGGGCTTTATATGCGCCTTAAATATAGGGTTAAGATTAGAAAGTTTGGTAAGGATAAAAGCCCGCACCTTATACTTTTAAATCATCAAACCCCGTTTGACCAAATCTTTTGCGGGTTTGCTTTTAAACAACCTATTTACTATATGGCAACCGAAGATCTATTCTCTAACGGCTTAGTTTCAAAAGTTATTAAATATTTGCTTGAACCTATTCCTATAAAGAAACAAACGACGGACGTTAGGGCAGTTTTAAACTGTTTAAAGGTGGCAAAAGAAGGCGGTACAATCGCTATTGCGCCCGAAGGAAACAGAACTTATAGCGGTAAAACGGAATATATAAATCCTGCAATAATACCGCTTATTAAAAAGATAAATCTTCCCGTTGCGATATTTAAAATTGAAGGTGGTTACGGCGCTGAGCCAAGGTGGAGTGACGTTTGCCGCAGGGGTACAATCAACTGTGGCGTTACGAAAGTTATACCCCCGAGCGACTTTAAAGACCTTTCAAACGAAGAACTTTACAACCTTGTGTGCAAAGAGCTTTTCGTTGACGAGAGCGTGAGCGGTGGTTTATATTATCACAAAAAGAGCGCGGAATATCTTGAAAGGGTTATTTACGTTTGCCCAGATTGTGGATTTTCTCATTTTTATAGTAGCGGAAAAACTTTCGAGTGTAAAAAATGTGGTAAAAAGGTTATCTATCTTGCGGATAAGACTTTTAAGGGTGTGAACTGTGACGCGCCGTTTAAAACGGTTAACGACTGGTATGAATATCAAAAATCTTTCGTTTGCAAAGTTGACCCTGCAAGCTATATAGATTCGCCTATATACGTTGATACCGCTTCGGTTAAAGAAGTTATTCCTTACAAAAAGAAAGTTTCCGTTTATAAAACGGCAAAGATTTCCCTTTACGGTAACCGAATAGTGATAGAGAGTAACGGCGAGAGTATGACGTTTGATTTTGATAGAGTTTCAGCCTTAGCCGTTCTTGGTAGAAATAAAGCGAATATATATATTAACGGTAAAGCGTATCAATTAAAAGGCGATAAGCGTTTTAATTCGGTTAAATACGTAAATTTTTACTATCATTACGTAAATGTTAAAAAAGGAGAAGAAAATGAGCAATTTTTGGGATTATAACGTTTGGAGTTTTATCTTAATAATCGGCGCGCTTTTAGGCAGTTTGTTTATAGCAAATATGCTTAAAAAGGCGTTACCGTTTTTGCAAAAATCTTTGATACCCACCTCAGTTCTCGGCGGTTTAACGATTTTGGTTATTAGTTTTATTTATAAACTAATAAGTGGAAACGTTTTATTCAACGAAGCGGCGTTTGGTGGAAACGGTATGAACGTTTTAGAAATTGTAACTTACCACGCGTTAGCGCTCGGCTTTATCGCATCGGCGTTTAAAACTAACGGTGGCAAAATTACTAAGCGCCGTTCAGTTGAGATTATCAACACGGGCGTAACTACCGTATCGACCTATCTTCTTCAAGCGATTTTCGGTTTAGGTATTACAATTATTGCATCGTACGTAATTAGTAACTTCTTCGTTGCGGCGGGCGTTCTT
This sequence comes from Clostridia bacterium, assembly GCA_017646945.1. Classification (GTDB taxonomy): domain Bacteria; phylum Bacillota; class Clostridia; order Christensenellales; family Borkfalkiaceae; genus HGM11412. Next base: position 2,202 of record JAGCLN010000249.1, read on the forward strand.
TTACCGTTTGGATACGGTCAAGGCACGGGTCAAGCGCTTAACTACGGCAAGATTTACCAAGCAGATTTCGGGTTTGAAAGCGGTGAAAGTTTCGGCTTGACTATTGCGGCGCTCGGTTTCTTATCGGCGGCGATAGGCGGTGTGTTTCATTTAAACTTACAAAAAAGGCGTGGCAAGATGGTGCTTTCTTCAAGAACTGACGGTAGTTTACATACTGACGTTTACGAAGACCCTAACGAAATACCTATGCAAGAAAGCGTTGATAAGTTTACCGTTCAAATCGCGCTTATAGTAATGGCGTACTTGCTCACGTACTTTATTATGTGGGGGCTTGGCTCGTTACTTCCCGGTATGAAAGCGATAATTTACGGCTTTAACTTCCTTTTAGGCGTATTATCCGCAACTCTTATCAAGGTAACTTTAAACTTCCTTAACAAAAAAGGCATAGTAAAAAGAAAACACACAAACAACTTTTTAATGACGAGAGCGAGCAATTTCTTCTTCGATTTAATGGTTGTTGCGGGAATTGCGGCAATCAGGCTTGACGTATTAGAAAATTACTGGGGAATAATCATAATTCTCGGTTTTGCAGGCTTAATAGTAACTTATATCTATAACCGCATCGTTGCAAAAACCTTGTTCGGCGATTATGCGGAAGAGCAATTCTTAACGATGTACGGTATGCTCACGGGTACTGCAAGTACGGGTATTATATTACTTCGTGAAGTGGACGGCGAGTTTAAAACGCCCGCGTCTGACAATTTGGTTTACCAAAACTTTCCTGCAATCGTGCTTGGTTTCCCGATGATGTTCTTAGCAACGCTTGCCCCCGTTAGACCGTATATTTGCCTATTGATATTCGTTGCGTATTTTATTGCGCTTAACGTTTTCTTGTTTAGAAGTAAAATATTCAAAACAAAAAGTAAATAATCAAATAAAAAACGCCGATTTCGGCGTTTTTTTGTTTAATGGTAATTGAAAATAAAAAATTTTATGATATAATAAAATTATAACATAAAAATGGAGTAAGTTATGGATAAACAAAGATTGCTAAACACTCAAAAAGAAATTAAATTCCAACTTGAAGAATGCGCTAACTTTTGGCTTAAAAACGGTATGGATAAGGTGAACGGTGGCGTTTACACCTGTCTTGATAGAACGGGTAAGGTATATTCAACCGATAAAAGCGTTTGGATGCAAGGTAGATGCGCGTGGACTTTTGCTTGGCTTTGCGCTAACTACGGCGTTAAACAAGAGTGGCTCGATGCAAGTAAGTCGTGCTTAGACTTTTTAGAAAAATATTGTATCAATCGTGAAAAGGGCAACCGTATGTATTTCACCGTAACGGGTGACGGCAAGCCCCTTCGTCAACGCCGTTATTTCTATTCTGAAACTTTCTATTCAATGGCGAACGCCGAATATTACGGCATTACCGGTGAAAAGGAATATTTGGATAGGGCGAAGCGCGCTTACGAAACTTACTGGGATTTATGGCACGGCGGTAAAGACCCCACGGGTTTAGGTTCTAAAACTATTAGCGAAACTCGTTCGGGCAGAGCGTTCGGTTACCCGATGATTTATCTTAATATGACCCTTATTATGCTTAAAGTTGATAAGGAAAATGAAAAACTTTATCTTGATAGGGCGGCGGTTTGCGTTGAAGATATCTTCAAATACCACGTAAAAGAAGATTTGAAGTGCTTGCTTGAAAACGTTGGCTTAAACGGTGAAGCAAACCTTGAATATACTGACGGTAGAATTATCAATCCCGGCCACGATATCGAAGGCGTTTGGTTTATATTAGAATATGCAAGGCTTACCGGTAGAAAGGAACTTATTGCTAAGTGCGAAAGTGTTTTCAACAACGCGTTTAACGCGGGTTGGGATAAGGAATACGGCGGTTTGTTGTACTTTATTGACGCGCTTGGTCTTCCACCCGAAAGTTACGAGCACGATATGAAACTTTGGTGGCCACATAACGAAATTTTAATTTCTTCGCTTATGCTTTATAAAGACACCGGCAAAGAAGAGTATCTTGACAAATTCTATCAAACTTACGACTATGCCGTTGAGCATTTCCACGATACAGAGTACGGCGAGTGGTACGGTTATTTACGCCGTGACGGTAAACCCACTATGCCGTCTACTAAGGGTTCTACGTTTAAAGGGCCTTTCCACTTACCGAGAATGCTTTGCATGGTAGATAAGATGATTGACGAACTTACAAAATAAAATTTAGGAGTGCTATATGAGTGAACAAACTAAAAAATATATAACTGCAAAGGGCGTTAAAAGACTTCGCGACCCCTTCGTTGTGGTTGAAGACGATGCTTACTATATGTACGGTAGCGAGTGGAAACTTTACAAAAACACGAGCGGTTCATTAGACGGCGAGTGGGTTGAACTCGATAAAAAATGGGTTATAAATCCCCCTGCGTTTGCTCACGAAATTCGTTGGGCGCCCGAAGTTCATAAATATAACGGCGCGTATTATTTATTCACTACCTATATGTCGCTTAAAA
>JAGCLN010000250.1 GCA_017646945.1 Clostridia bacterium
ACGTATTTACTGAACTTGATAGAATTGTTAAATTGTACGGGAAGGATAGGCCTAATTTCTTTAAAACTTTAGATAGCACCGAAATTGAAAGGAAGATAAGTAGCGAAAAAGATGAAGTTAAAAGGGAAGAGTTGCGTTTAGAACTTGAAAAGCATTATACCGTTTACAATACCGCAATGGAATACGTTTACAATATTGCAAACGCAGTTGATTTTAGGCCGGGTAAAAAAAGGCGCGCAAGGTATATGCGAATAATCGAAATGATAAAAGAACCGTCAAGAGATTATACTTCTTCAGTTTACGGTCAGCGCGATACGATTATTGAACTTAACGAAGAGTATAAAAACACGCTTAACGGTTTATATAAATCTTTAAAACTCGCAAGTTCGGATGAAAAAGAGATAATATATTCTAAAATCGTTGAAACTAAGAAGGAACGAGATAACGTTATTAACGGATTGCTTTGTAACGAGTATCTAATGTATATAGTTTTGAAACATTACGATACTGGTAAAGGCGAGAACTGGTACTTGTACGCGCCTATACTTGAAAGCGACTTGTTTGTTAGAATGCTTAAAAATAGTGAAGAGATTTTGAAAGTGGTTTCGCCAAGTGTTAACGGAAAGATAGTTTTATACGGTGAAAACTACACAAAAAACTAAAAAATATCATAAAAACTATAATATATTAAAATTACCCCTTACAAAGTAAGGGGTTTTTTATTTGTGTAATTCTCGTTATGATATCCCGGCTTGGACAAGCCGTTGTATTACTCTCAAAATAAAGGAGGTTTTAAAAGTAGTTTTTTCCAGTTTTTTCAAAATTTGTATATCTTAAAACTGGTAATTAGTTGTAATTTTATAGGTAAATTTTCATACCCGAAACTGATTTTGTGCCCTAAGTTTATAGCAAGATTAGTTTGAACCATAGGAGGCTTTTTTATGAAAAAGACAATCTATTGTAGAACAGTTGCTAAAGGCGTTCAAGCCTTTTACGTTGAAGTTGAAAGGAAACGTTATTTCCTATTCAACCAAAAATACTACGCTGGCGTTCGTAATTGTTTTAGGAAGGGGATAGACTTCAATTTACTGTCTTCTGCCTGCAAAAGCAATAATTTTGCCGTGCGTAGAACCGCTAATAAACTCAAAAACTATTTGAAGTATATAGAGAATGAGTACTGCGTGGTAATTTACGATAAACGCGTTAAGCAAATGTCGATTGCCAACAGAAAACGTGAACTTTTTCGCGAATATGCGTGCGAGTGCGCGTATAGAGAAAGCGTGCTTGAAAGCGCCTAAAATAATTTATAAAGCGAGGTAATTTTATGTCTTATATTGGTGAATTGAAAATTGAATTTAACAGCTATTACTCAAACGGCATCTTCTATCTTGCCAAAAACGAATATGAGAACGCCTTACTTAATCTAAACAAGGCATTAGTTGCTTTATCCGATCTATCCAAGCATCGCTCTGGCATTAAGCAAGATATGACTATGGAATGGTACAACCAGTTATATGCGGACGTAAATCGCATTAAAGTTATGGTAAATAATAACAAAAGCATGGAAAAGGCTAAGCAAACCCTTGCAAACAAGCATAATTCTACTACTTACGAATGCAAAGACGACGAGCGAATCAAATCGTTCGTACCAACTACTACCTTTGACGATATTGCAGGGCTTGATGACGTTAAAGAGTTAGTCAAATATAAAGTTATTTATCCAAGAATATACTCTGAGCTTTATGATACTTTCAAGAAGCGTTCGGGTGGTGGTATATTACTTTACGGTCTTCCCGGTACAGGCAAGACCTTGATTGCCGAAGCGATTGCTCATGAAACTAACGCAACTTTTTTCCCCGTTAAATGCTCGGATTTAGGCTCTAAGTGGTTTGGTGAAACCGAACAGAATATTAGAGACGTGTTTGACGCTGCAAGAGAAGCGGATAACGCCGTTATTTTCTTTGACGAGATTGAATCTTATGCATCAAGTAGGCGTGATAACAGCGCTATGGAACGTTCTGTTCCCGAATTTCTTGCTCAAATGCAAGGCGTTGGCGCAAGCAAGGATAGAAACCGTATTTTAGTCATAGGCGCAACTAATAAGCCTTGGAAACTTGACGGCGCATTTTTAAGGCCGGGTAGGTTTGATGAGAAGATATACGTACCACTTCCTTGCGAAGAAGCAAGAAGGCAACTTATCAAGATAAGGTTAGACGGTGTGCCGTGTAGCGACCTTGATATTGAGTCTTACGTACAAAAAACGCAAGGTTTTAACGGTGCAGACGTTGACTTCTTGTGTGAAAAGGCCAAAGAGAACGCCATTAGGCGAATTATTAACGCTACTATACAAGATAAGTTTATAACTTCATTAGACTTTGACTCCGCTTTATCGTCATTGAGGAGTTCCGTTTTGGAATGCGATAAGGTTGAGATGGAAAGGTGGGTGAAGGAATATTCGGCATAAATTTTTCGGATTGTAGATTAAGCGGATATAAATATCCGCTTTTTTCTACCGATTTTGTAAATTCTCTAAACGATATGACAGAGATTGTCATATATAATATGCGATAATAAAGAACACCCAAATTTTATTATTATTTTC
>JAGCLN010000018.1 GCA_017646945.1 Clostridia bacterium
AGACTTTGACGGGCGCAATTAACCTTGTGGTTATTGCGGTCGCAAAGGCTTGACAGTAAACGAAGCCTAACACCGTTTATAACTTTTAAAAAAATTAGGGAGTATCGTATTAACACAACACTCCCCCAAAATTCTTTCTTATTTACGAAGTCCGAGTTTGGCAATGAGCGCTCTGTACGCTTCAATGTCTTTGGATTTAAGATAGTCCAAAAGACCTTTTCTCTTACCAACCATTTTCATAAGACCACGTCTTGAATGATTGTCTTGCTTGTTTGTCTTCAAGTGTTCGTTTAAGTGATTGATTCTTTCAGTTAAAAGAGCAACTTGAACTTCTACCGAACCGGTGTCACCTTCGTGAGTTTTGTAACTGTCAATAATACCTGCTTTGATTTCTTTTTCCATTTTCATTTATCCTCCATTATGGAAATTATTACGCTTATTCACCGAGCAATGCGTAGAGTAATCGCAAAACCCAGCGAAAAGTCTATAGTTATATTAACATATAAATTTCTAAAACGCAACCATTTTTTCACTCTTATTTGAAAAATTGCGCTTTATCTTCGATTATTTTATCAATTTTTTCGATATAAGTTTTAATATCTTTGGGTGAACCGCATCTTTCTATCCTATTTTCCGACAAGAAAACTCGCTTAGAAACGGCGTTCGCTCCGCACGCGGGATTTGAAGAACACTCTTCCATAACGTCGATATTGTAGATGCATTCTTTGCCCGTTTTTGAGTAGCCCGTGTTTTCTAAATTGCCCGCCGCATACTTTTGGCGATAGAGATAATACGGCTTATAGCCCGCTTTTTTTAGCGAAAGGTAAGAATAATCTATCATTTTATCGATATCTTCAACCTTTAATCTTTCCGTTTCAGCTTTCAACTTCGCGCCCTTTTTTAAGCACAAAGTATGAACGGTTATATTATCCGCACCGAGAGAAATAGCAGTGTCAACGGTGTTTTTAAAGTCTTCAAGCGTTTCGCCACTAAGCCCTGCGATAATATCGGCGTTTACGATAAAATTGAAAGATTTTGCCAAGTTAAATTTTTCAATAACTTCGTTAGCGGTGTGATTTCTACCGATAAGTTTTAAAGTTTTATCGGAAAAAGTTTGGGGATTTACGCAAATTCTTGTAACGCCCGCCTTTTTAAGCAAGGTTAAATTTTCACGAGTAATAACGTCAGGCCTGCCCGCTTCAACGGTAAATTCCAAGCCGTTTAAATCAACAACTTCACTTATTGCGGAAGTGATTTTTAAAAGGTTTTCATCAGGCAAACACACGGGCGTACCACCGCCTACGTATACGCTTCTAATCTTTTTAAGCGTACCCTTTAAAGATAGTATTTCCCTTACGAGTGCATCGGTATACTCGTTAACGAATTTGCTTTTGCTAACGATTTCAGATGCAAACGAACAATACGCACATTTTGACGGACAAAAGGGTATACCCACAAACAAGCCTGAGTACTCGCCTTTTTCATCGAAAAGCCCTTTTTGATTTTCAAGAATTTCTTTAACGAGCGCCGTCTTTTTAGAAGATACGTCGAATATAGAAGTAAACTCATTTTCAAAGTTTTCGCCTAAATCTCTCGCCATTTTTACAGGGCGAATACCAGTCAGCGCGCCCCAAGGAAGTTTAACGTTATAATGCTTTGTTAAAGCAAGATAAAGGGCAAGCTTAGAGAACCTTTTTTCAAACCTTTTTTTATCTAAATTATCAGTTGGTTCGTGGTAGTTTTCAAAGGAAAAAGCGTTACCATTTATGGTAACGCTGTCAACGTAAAAACAGCCCTTTTCTTCCTGCGAATGTTCAATGGTTAAATCTTCGCCGGTAGAGAACATATATATAACTTCTTCAAGTTCTTTTTTGTAGTCTTCTCTATTAGTTTTTATCATAATAATACTTGATAGGATTTGTTATAACTTCCCTATCTACCGTGGTTTTTTCGCCGTGACCGGAATAGATTTCACAACCTTTGTACTCAACACAAAGATGATCTTCAGGAAAACTCGTGAATTTTGGAATTTCGCGGGATAAAAGTTCATAAAAATCGCTTTTTGTTTCAGTTATTGCCGTAGCTGCGTCAGTTTTGATGTTTTCGA
>JAGCLN010000251.1 GCA_017646945.1 Clostridia bacterium
AATGTTCAGTTTCACGTTACGTTAGAGAAGCGAATGCGATCGGCGAAGATATGATGCTCGTTGACACGGCGCACGTTGATAACATCTTTAACGTACACGTAACCGTTAAATGGTATCATCTTCCCAGCGGAAGAATTACCGCGTATATCTATAATGGAAAAGCAGGCGATTTAACGCCTACGGGAATGTATAATCAAACTCTTGCTGAACTCAAAACTACTTGGGACGGCGACATCGAAGATTATAGAAAAGCAATATCAAATACGGCGAACTAAACGATACGCGTTATCGTGAAAAAAGATAAGGAGAAAAGTTATGAAAAAGACAAAACGAATACTTGCGATAATCTTAGGATTATTGTCAATAGCATGCTTTGGTTTTTCAGCCGCTTGTTCTAACAAAGATTTTGACCCGACTAAGGTTGATAAAACCCCAACAGGCTCAACAGGTCTTGTGTTTGAATACATGACCGACGCCGAAATTCCTTACGACGCGTTTACTGAAGTTACCGAACAGGATGTTAACGACGGAAAAGTTACATATGTATTCACTTCTCCCGAATACACCGAAAAGGGCGAAACAAAAGAGAACGTTTATTACAGTAATTTCCCCGGTGTTTTCTGTGACGTAGTAGGTGAATGGCGAGTAACGGTTGTCAAGGGCAACGTTACCAAGACCAAAACCTTTGAAGTTAAGGATACTATTAAGCCCGAGTTTGAAGTTCAAACGAAAGCGTATGACGTTTGTTTTGATGCCGTTATCGGTGAAAACGGCGAAGTTATCGACGAAGGAACAAAATATACGCTCCCGATGATTTTCCCCAACGACCTTTCAGAATTCGATTACGACACCTATGAACAGACGTTAACGCTTGATACCGATCTTTCGAGCGAAGACGATAAGATTATAGATATCAAAATCCTTTCGGGTGACAGATATACCGTACCTGCTACGGGCAAACTTACTTATACTATAACTATCGCTGATATTTATGGAAATAGCAATACGTATACGACTTCTTGGAACGTAAAAGATCCCACGTGGGTGGATACTTCTCTTCCCGAAGGTTATCTTGCAACTTACGATAAAGACGAATACGTTAACAGCGTATATAGTGGCGATATGTCAAGTTACTGGTTTGGTTCTGAAATATCTGAAGAATTTCTTACCAAAGATGAATTTACCGCAGAAACGGGCGTTAGTGCAAAATCGGGCGTTGTAAAAGTTTCCGCAGCCCCCACCGATGGATATGCGGTAGGCGCGTTTGGGTTTAGACTTTCTAAGTCTTTAGTTAAAGAAGATACAATAGGTAAATATCTCATCGTAAAATTCTATACTCCGAACAACGTTGAAACGGTACGTTTCGGTTGTAAAACGTGGCAAACCAAGGGTAATCCTTCTCGTCCCGTTGAAGCCGTTCACAGTATCGTAGTCGACGTAGTACCTGGTGAATGGAACTACGCTATTATTTCTCAAGCGCAACTTAACGAAGGTTATTTTAGTCTTGGAGATACCGAAATTAGCGAATACCAAATCGCGTTTGGTGAAAGAACTACGAGTGTTCCGGATAAAGAAATCGTCCTTTACGTTGACGAAGTTGCTCTCGCTGATCAACTTCCCGATATCACGGGCTTTGATGCAAGAAATCTTCGTGACGGCGGGGTTATCTCTTGGGATAATATTGACGGCGCAGATTATTACGAAGTAATTGATGACGGCGTTAAAAAACAAATTAGAAGAAACTATTACTTTACTGAAGATCTTGACAAAGTTATAACCGTTCGTGCAATCTCTGAAAACGCACGTTATATCTCTGCACCCTATGCTACGACGTTTATCAATACTGCAAACTTTGGCGAACACGACTTGGCGCTCTTTGACAGTAAGTCTTATGAAACTATCGTAACTAAGAGCGAAAGAAGTGAAAGAAAGGCATCGTCTGTTACTGCAGAAGTTTTGGGCGAATATCAAGGCGAACAAAATGTACTTAAAGTTACTACGGTAACTAAGGACGGCGGTATCGGCGACTTTAGAATGAAACTTCCTAAATCTTGTGAAGACGGCATAACCGTTAAGTTTATGATTAAGAATTCGCCTGCAAACTTCTTCTACTGGGTAAATCCGAGTTTGAGTGAAGTTAAGTCGATAAGCGATAGCGCAAACGTCTTGGCAAACCAAGATTTAGGCGACCTTGCAGGAAAGTGGCAAATAGTCTATATTCCGTACGGCAGTTCTGAAACTGTTAAGGACGTTATAGAAGTACTCGTTCTCGATAACAAGACAAAGGCTGAAGGCGGAGTTACTGAAGTTTATTTTGCAGACGTACTTAGCGGTGATCGTCGATGCGATTATAAACTTGAAGAACTAGCGCCCACGACGACTGCTCTTGCAGAAAAACTTACGGGTTCTATGCTCGCAGACTTCTCATCTAAAGATTATGAAAAACTTGCAGTAATCGATACTTATTACAATAACCATATCGCTGAATCAGTAACGGCAGAATACGTTCAAAAGTTTAAAGGTTATACCGATCTTTTGAAAGTAACAACGTTAAA
>JAGCLN010000252.1 GCA_017646945.1 Clostridia bacterium
CAATCTATTTGTTCATTAAATATAAATGGAGCAGTCACAATTTCCCCGATTGAATATATTCCACTTTTATATTTTCTATTTTGTTTTCCCGCATGCAATAATATTATATCGCCATTCTCCATTGATTTTGTCGCAAGTAACCCTTCTATATGCCCAATCCCGCTTATTTTTTCAAACATATTCCATTCCAAAAGGTTTATCGGCTCATAATATATTTTCATAATTAAACTCCTTTCTTGTATTATATCATACTTCTTAGCAAATTTCAACGCTCAAAATAAAAAACCTAAATCAAACCATAGGTGGTTCAATTTAGGTTTAACTTGGTGGAGATGGCGGGAGTTGAACCCGCGTCTTGCACGGATAATCACCGCTTTCTACGTACGTAGTCCGTTTTTAATCCCTTGCGCTATACTTCAACGAACAAACTTATCGCGCCGTGTGTTGCTAAATAGTTGTTTTAAACCGCAACAAAAACTCAAAACAACGTCCCGTCTAAAACTGATACCCTGTTAAGACCCAACGGTAAATCTTAAAGGATAGCCACCATTTAGGCAGCGAATGCTAAACGATTGTCTGCATTTAAATTTAAATTGCCCATTTTTACGAAGACTAGGCGCTTCGGTACGCTTACGCATGCCTCACCGTACAATCAAATCCGGTGCATCCCCATATAATAACTTAAAAGTTATTAAACGTAGTTTTTAATTTCCCTTTCGGTACTTCTTTGAATATCTCTTTGCTTGATAGTTTCCTTTTTATCGTAGGTGTGCTTACCTTTGCATAAGCCCATTCTTACTTTTACTAAACTACCTTCAAAATAAATTTCAAGCGGAATAAGAGCGTAACCCTTTTCCCCTACCTTGCCTACAAGTTTGTTAATTTCGGCACGGCGAAGAAGCAGTTTTCTATCACGCCTACTATTTTTAGTATTGTAAGCGCCTGCCTTATCGTAAACGGCTACGTGCATATTTTTAATAAACACTTCGCCGTGAGCGATTAAACAAAAACTGTCTTTAAGGTTAATATTCCCCGCTCTAATCGACTTTACTTCAGACCCTTCTAATACGATACCGCATTGATAAGAATCTTCTATAAAATATTCGTGACGGGCTTGTCTGTTTTCCGCAATGAGTTTCATAGTTATATTTTATCAAATGAATTTTATTTTATCAATTATTTTTATTATATTTTGCCTTTGGTTAGTATATACATTTCGACTTTTCTTGCGCGACTATCTACACCTAAAACCTTAACCGTAACTTCTTCGCCCAAAGTGTAAGAATGAATGCCTGAACGCAAGGTATAAGTCGACTGGTCAAGTTCATAGTGGCCACGGGGTAAATTTTCCGTTTTTATAAAGCCTTCAACGGTATTTTCAAGTTCAACGAAAACGCCGTGGTTGGTTACACCACTTATGATTGCGTGATAAACTTCGCCGATATGCTTTTTCATATAACGGCACTTGTAAAAATCATCCATAGTGCGTTCGGCTTCATCGGCGCGCCTTTCGTTAGTTGAACTAATATTACTTGCTTCGCCTACGAAGGTGGCAAATCTCTTAACCACGTCACCACCGTTTAAAATCTCTTTTAAAACGGCGTGAACAACAAGGTCAGGAAAACGCCTTATAGGTGAAGTAAAGTGGCAATAACACTTACTTGATAAGCCGAAAGGCCCAGAGTTTTCAGGCGTATATTTAGCCTTTTGCATTGAACGAAGCATTACTTTGTTTACTACGTTGAAAAGTGGCTCGCCCTTTAAACTTTCAAGCAATACTTGATAGTCTTTCGGGTGGCAAGTTTCAGCGTTCCACTTAACCGATATACCCAAAACCTTTAAAAACGCCTTAAATCCTTCAACTTTTTCAGGCGAAGGTTTTTCGTGAACGCGGTAAATAAACGGCATTTCGGTATAGAAAACGTATTCGGCAACCGTTTCGTTAGCGATAATCATAAATTCTTCGATTATCTTATACGCTTCCGCACTCTTTCTCGGCTCAACGATAATATTTTTCTTTTCGTCAACGGTAATATGGCTTTCTTTTACGGATAAATCTATGTTACCCCTTGCACCACGCTTTTTGGATAGAACTTCTTTTAATTCGTTCATATCTTTGATAAGGGGAATATAATCTTCGTAACCTTCAACCACTTCGCCGTCTAATACGCTTTGAACGGCAGTATACGTCATGCGCTTTTTGGAACGGATAACGCCGTTAACGATATCAAAACTTCTAACCTCACCGCTACTGTCAATATCCATAACGAGAGAAAGCGTGAGCCTATCAACACCTTCGTTTAACGAGCAAATTCCGTTAGAGAGTTTTTTGGGAAGCATAGGTATTACGCGCTCAGGAAAATACACGCTCGTTGAACGGTTATAGGCTTCTTTGCCGATTTCCGAATAGAATTTAACGTAGTGTGAAACGTCTGCAATATGAACGCCGAGTTCATAGCCGTTCGCCTTTTTCATAACGGATACGGCGTCATCAAAGTCGCGAGAGTCTTCACCGTCTATCGTAACGATTAAATCGTTTGTAAAATCTACCCTGCCTTTTTTATCTTCTTCGCTAACGCTACTTGGAATTCTATCGAGTTCGTTTAAAACTTTTTCAGGGAATTCTAAGGGGTAATCATAGGCTTTAATAATGGATAATTCTTCCGCCCTTAAATCGAACTTTTTGCCGAGAATTTCAATGATTTTACCTTCGGGGCGCATTGATTTTTCGGGGTAATCGGTTATGAG
>JAGCLN010000253.1 GCA_017646945.1 Clostridia bacterium
ACAGCCTCGAAACCTACTTCGCCTACTTTATTTTTACCGATAAAGTCTATCCCGCTATATCCTAAACCTTTAGGGTTTCCATCGCTTGCGGTAATTCTTCTACGAACTTCGTTAATCCAAGCGCCGTTTTGAGTAAGAGAATCGCCAAGGCAAAATACTTTTATAGGTCTTTTTGCAGGGCAAGGTTTAACAACGTTAAGTATGGTATCTTCGCTACCAACCAAATTATAGTCATTATCGTATAAAGAAATATTTAACGGGTATTTTCCTGGTTCTGTTGGTGTATATTCAAAATATCTTGGAAAATTTTTACCCTTGTCGCACGTTGCAACTATTGAGTAATTGTATGGATTTGGTGCTTCAATAATACCTGTGTAAAACAACTGAAAAGTATCGCCAACAACCAAATCATAATTTTTGGGCATAAAAACATTTACTCTATTTTCCATATTAAACTCCTAAACAAAGCGCTAAATTTATTATAACATTTGTATAATCTATTTGCAACTGCAACCGTATTGCTTAACGAATTTTTTTAATATATTATTAAAAAGATTTACAATTAGTTATTAAAGTGGTAAAATAAAAGTTATAATAAAACCTAATGGGGAAGATTTATGAAAAAGAAAATCTTATCAATTTTAATAACAATACTTGCATTATGTACGTGTATGTTTACACTTACGGCTTGTGGTGGAGATGATAATGGAAATGGCGATAATCCACCGCATACGCATAATTATACAACGTTAAAATATAACGAAACTGAGCATTGGAACGAGTGTGCTTGCGGTAATAAAGACGGAATTGAGCAACATATTCAAGGTGAATACACGTCAAATAACAATGGCACAAAATCACAAAAATGCTTATGCGGATATAGTGGCATAAGTGTAATAGATGAAACGGTTTTAGTTGATGAAAATTATAAAATAATTAGATTAACTGAATATGGAAGAACTTTAACTAATATTGTTATACCAAATAGCGTAACAAGTATAGGTGATAAGGCGTTCTATGATTGCGATTCATTAACAAGCGTAGTAATAGGCGATAGTGTAACAAGTATAGGTTATAGAGCGTTCTCTGGTTGCGATTCACTCACTAGTGTAACGATAGGTAATAGCGTAACAAGTATAGGTGATGAGGCGTTCTCTGATTGCGATTCACTCGCTAGTGTAACGATAGGTAATAGCGTAACAAGTATAGGTGATGATGTGTTCTATTATTGCCGTAAACTTGTAGAAGTAATAAATAACTCGCCTAGTATAAGGGTAGAAAAAGGCTCAATTGGTAACGGATATTTAGGATATTACGCACTTTCAGTATCTAATCGTGATAGTAGTTACGTATCAAAACTTTCAACCGATAGTAAAGGCTACGTTATATATTGTGACGGTAACGATAAAATTTTAGTGGGTTACGTAGGTAGTCAAACAGAGTTAACTATACCTAGCGATATAACTAAAATTTATAAATATGCGTTCTCTCGTTGCGATTCACTCACTAGTATAGAAATACCAAATAGCGTAACAAGTATAGGTGGTGAGGCGTTCTATAATTGTAGTTCATTAACAAGCATTTTCTATAATGGAACAAAATCTAAGTGGAATAGTATAAGTAAGGGTTCTTTCTGGGCGTCTTTCGTATACGCCACAGTATATTGTACTGACGGCAACATAATAATTTAAATTAAAGCGTTGGCAAAATTGTCAACGCTTTTACTATTAAAAAATGCGCTACCATAAGGTAACGCATTTTAATTTTGCTTTTAATTATTTCATTGCTTTTTCGATAGCAACTGCAACTGCAACGGTTGCGCCTACCATCGGGTTGTTACCCATACCGATAAGGCCCATCATTTCAACGTGAGCAGGAACTGAAGAAGAACCTGCGAATTGAGCGTCACCGTGCATACGACCCATAGTGTCAGTCATACCGTAAGAAGCAGGACCTGCAGCCATATTGTCTGGGTGAAGAGTTCTACCAGTACCGCCACCACTTGCTACTGAGAAGTAAGATACGCCGTTTTCAACGCACCACTTCTTGTAAGTACCAGCAACGGGGTGTTGGAAACGAGTTGGGTTGGTTGAGTTACCGGTAATAGAAACGTCAACACCTTCTTTGTGCATGATAGCAACGCCTTCGCGAACATCATCAGCACCGTAGCAACGAACCTTTGCACGTTCGCCGTTTGAATAAGCGATTTCTTCAACGATGGTGAGTTCACCTGTGTAGTAGTCAAACTTGGTTTGAACGTAGGTGAAGCCATTGATACGTGAAATAATCTTAGCAGCAT
>JAGCLN010000254.1 GCA_017646945.1 Clostridia bacterium
AACTCTTTTTTTATTTTTAGCCTGTGGCTTTAAGTCGGTAATAGTTTTCATTTTAGTACTCGAAGTATCCTTTTTCAACTTCGTTTAAGGTTGATTTTCCTGCCGATAAATCGCGAATTTCTACCGCCAAATCTTCCTTTCTTTCAACGGGAACGGTAATAGTAACGTCAACGCCGTCCGCAGTATATTCTTCTAATTTTTTAACGTTTTGTTCCTTTTCTAAAATTTTTAATATTTTAGGGTAAAGGGAATAACTAACCGACGTTTTTAATGTAACGGAATACAAGCATTCGGATATACCCGATTTTAAAACGGCTTGCTTAACCCCGTCCGAATAAGCCCTTGCAAGACCACCCGTACCGAGTTTTATTCCGCCAAAATATCTCGTAACTACAGCCGCCACCTTTTTAAGCCCCATTGCTTTTAACGTTTCGAGCATAGGTAAACCCGCCGTACCTTGCGGTTCTCCGTCATCGCTAAACTTAACGTAAAACCCGCCTTCATCGGCAATATAAGCGTAGCAGTTGTGATTAGCATCGGGATAGGTTGATTTTATGAAAGTTACAAACGCTTTCGCTTCATCTTCCCCGTCAACTCTTTTAAGCGTGCATATAAAACGAGACCTTTCAATTACGGTCTCGTTCGCTACGTCTTTTTTTATTGTTAAAAAGCCTTTTTTCATCTTAAAACTATCTTATAGTGTACTTTTTTACCTTTATGAAGGATAAATTCACCGGCAGATTTCAACTCGCTTGTAAGGTTAAAATCATCGGGGGTTAACTTCTTATCGTTAATAGAAACGCCACCGCCTTCAATCAAGCGCCTTGCTTCGCCCTTTGACTTGGTAAGACCGGTTGCAACCATAACGTCCATAACCGTTTCAACGCTTGCGTCAACTTCTTTAACAGGCATATCTTCAGCGCTACCACCACCAAACGCCGCTTTCGTTTGCTTTTCAGATGCGATTGCGTGTTCTTCACCGTGAACGAGTTTAGTAAGTTCGAACGCCAAAATCTCTTTTGCGCGGTTGAGTTCTGCGCCTTCCCAAGATTCCATCGCCTTGATTTCTTCAACGGGAAGGAACGTAAGCATTTTAATGCACTTTAATACGTCTTGGTCGGAAACGTTTCGCCAATATTGATAGAATTCAAAAGGTGTAGTCTTATTAGCGTCAAGCCAAACTGCGCCCTTAGCGGTTTTACCCATCTTTTTACCTTCGGAATTCATAAGTAAGGTAATGGTCATAGCGTAGGCGTCTTTACCGAGTTTTTTACGGATAAGTTCAGTACCGCCAAGCATATTCGACCACTGGTCGTCACCGCCGAATTGCATATTGCAACCCAAAGTCTTATATAAATGATAGAAGTCATAAGACTGCATTATCATATAGTTGAATTCAAGGAAAGAAAGACCCTTTTCCATACGTTGCTTATAGCATTCTGCTCTAAGCATATTATTAACTGAGAAACAAGCGCCCACTTCTCTTAAAACTTCAACGTAGTTAAGGTCCATAAGCCAGTCTGCATTGTTAACGACGATTGCGCCGTGCTCACCTTCAAAATTGATAAAGCGAGCCATTTGCTTTTTGAAACACTCAACGTTGTGAGCAATAGTTTCCTTAGTCATCATAGAACGCATATCGGTTCTGCCAGACGGGTCGCCTATCATAGCCGTACCACCGCCGATTAAAACAACGGGGCGGTTGCCTGCAAGTTGAAGCCTTCTCATCAAGCAAAGCGCCATAAAGTGACCAACGTGCAAACTATCTGCCGTGGGGTCAAAGCCGATATAGAAAGTAGCTTTGCCGTTGTTGATAAGTTCTTTTATCTCATTTTCATCAGTAACTTGAGCGATAAGCCCGCGTTCGATAAGTTCTTCGTAAATTTTCATAAAAGTATCCTCTGAAACTGTATTGTCTTTGTAGATTTTACCACAAGTTGAGAATAGTTGTCAACTTAAAACTCACGCGATAAAAGTATAAATATTATTAAAAAATAATTGCAAAAATTTCTAAATAGTGATATACTTAACGTAATTTTGAAAACAAAACAACAATTTGGAGGAACATTTATGCAATATTCACACGAAGTAGAACAGATGCTTTGCGTTGCGAAAGGTCCTAAACACGGCCCTGCACCCATTCCCGAAGAAGGCAAATGGATTCAGGCTAAAGAAATTAAGGATATTTCCGGCTTTACTCACGGCATCGGCTGGTGCGCTCCCCAACAAGGCGCGTGCAAACTCTCACTCAACGTTAAAGAAGGCGTTATTCAAGAAGCGCTCGTTGAAACTATCGGTTGTTCAGGTATGACTCACTCTGCTGCAATGGCGTCT
>JAGCLN010000255.1 GCA_017646945.1 Clostridia bacterium
AATCAAAAAAGAGCTTGAAAAGCCCTGAAAATGCAAAAAAGAAGTGAAACCGTCGTTAGACAAATTTCATTTCTTATGTGGTACTCCCTGCGGGAATTTGGTGCTTTGCACCAAGAATAACGCTACGCTTATTGCGAACTGTTCGCTTCCCTTGTTAGCACCAAAAAAGACCGCTTGTACGGTCTTTTTTGGTACTCCCTGCGGGAATCGAACCCACAACGGCCCCTTAGGAGGGGGCTGTTATATCCATTTAACTAAGGAAGCATATATTCAATTAAAGGTTTGGGTTAAATGGAGATAACAGCACTGTTGAACCGAGCAACTGAAAGTTGCGAACGTGTTGGGCGAATAGCCCAAATATCCATTTAACTAAGGTAGCATCATTATATAAATATGCTTTATTGCAATAGCAAAAACTACTTACATAAGCATTTTAGCACACCGCAAAAAAAATATCAACAAAAGAGAGTAACCTTTTTTCAATTGGGCTAAAATAATAAGGTATTGAAATAGTTTAACTTTTTTGATACAATAAAAATAAAGGGGAAAATATGGAAAACACTACTAATAAAAAACAATTATTAAACACTAAACGTTCGGCAATTATAAACATTGTTGACGCAACGCTTTGCGTTTTGGTAGCGATTGCCTTTTTTATCCTAATTAAATCAGGCGTGGTTATAAAAACTTTTGAAGGCGCAGAAGCAATAGGATTAGCACTCGTTTTTGCAATCTTTTTAATCTTTGCAATAGTTTGCTACGCGCCTATCTTAGTTCACGTTATCTTTAAGTTTATTTTCGGCGCTCGCCTTATTAAAACATATAAATCAAACGGCGAAACAAAAACCGTGAGCAAAAAAACGTTCGTGGCGTCAATCGTGTTTAGAATAATTTCCGCAATATTTTTCGCGGTGGAAGGATTCTTCGTTTACATGGTGTTCGACGTGGGTAGCGCAATAGCGTGCGGAATAATTTTTACCGTTTTTTTAACCCTTCTTTGCGCCTTGCAAATCTTTACTATCTTTATTGAACGAAAATCAAAACTCGAAACAATATAAGACAAAAACTTAAAATTAAAAGCGTTAGTCAAACTAACGCTTTTTTTATAAAACTTAAACTATCAATTTATACCCTTGCCGTTGTTTAAATCCATAACGTAATTATACATATTAGAATCGGCGAACTTCTTGCCAAATTCTTTAGCGGCAAGATAAATATCTTCAAGGGTTTTACATTTAATTTTGTAATATACCAAATCGCCTTTGTTGTTTTTGGTCATAGTATCAATACTAATATTACCGTAATTATAAGTAAATTTGTGAAGGGGGTATCTACTTCTTAAAGCGCTTTGTTCTTTATACTTCTTGTCCCAACCGATATTATAAAAAGTCATATAAAGTTGCGCTTCGTAATCATCCATTGAGAAGAAAACTGAGAAGCTAAACGTAATACCGTTAATCGTGCTTTTAACGTTGATACCACGGCTATATTCAGTTGGAGTGTAAGTCATAGCCCAGTTTTCATCGTTTCTTTCGTTTTTAGGAACGATGCCTGCGCCTTCCCATTCCGAAAGACCGTTCATTAAAACTTGGTCAACTTGGTCGTGAGTAAATTTAGGCTTCTTTTTAAAAAATGAAAACATATTATCATTCTCCTTTAAATATAATATAGTAAGTATATCGCATTTAGAAGACTTTTGTCAACTCTCATTCAATTATTTTAAAATTTTGATGGGTTTTATTCAATATTTATGCAAAATATTTATAATAAAATTTATTTTATTAAGTTTTTTTAAATGTGTTGACTTAGTGAAATTCCTGTGATATACTTTACGTATCTGGGCAGAACGCCCATAAATTTTGGAGGTTTTTTATACGTATGAAAACTATTGGTAACATCATTTGGTTCCTTTTCACCGGTCTCGGTGCAGCTATGGGTTGGTTCTTCACTGGTATTTTCTGGTGCATAACTATCATCGGTATCCCCTTCGGTAAACAATGCTTCAAGCTTGCTAGACTTTCTCTCTGGCCCTTTGGCACTACCGTTAACGGCGATTTCGGCAAACACCCCATTGCTAACGTAATTTGGTTCATCTTTGGTGGTTTCGGCTTAGCACTTTCTTTCGCTATGTGCGGTATCTTCTACTGCATCACCATCATCGGTATTCCTTTCGGCAAACAATGCTTCAAGCTTGCTAAACTTTCTGTAGCTCCGTTCGGCGCAACTATTGCATAATTTTAGCAAAACTAAAACCGAGCCTTTCGGCTCGGTTTTTTCTTGCAAAAAACTTATCTATATATAAAATAAAAGCACCTTATTCAAGGTGCTTTTTGTTATGCTTTTTACCAAAGTGAGAAAACCATTTAAACGACAACGGCCAAATCGCGCCTGCCGTTACTACCATTAAAAAGTATCTTACCGAGCGGGCAATCAAGTTGCCGTTGAACAAATTATCGAGCGGTGATTTTAACAAAATTTTTAAGGCTATAACCAAGCCGAGCCCGATAACCACTTTTAAAATTTGCGCCCACCATACCGCATCTACTTCAAACTTTATAAACTTGCTATCTACAAAGTAAACTACGATAAGACCTACCGAGCAACCGATAAGCGTAAACGCGTTGTTTTTTGCCGATTCTAAATTGTGGTAATTAACTTCGCTGTAAACTTCCTTAGGAAAGTTATATAAACACACGAAAAGCGTGTAAAAAACGACTAAAACGAGCGTACTTAAAACTATTAAGCACATAAGTTTTTTATTTGTTTCCGCCCTTTTAAACAAGGGGTATCCGCCGAAAACGAGCGCTATTGATATAAAGACTGAAACGCCCACGTCAAGCGGGGTGTGAACGCCCAAATAAAGCCTTGAAAAAGGAATAAGGACGCAAAGCGCAATCATCGTTATTCTAAGCCATTTACAGCCGTTTGCGCGCGCTATACCGCCGTATAGGGTTACTGACGTTTGAGTGTGCCCGCTTGGGAAAGAAAAACCGCCCGCCCCTTCAACGCTCCCCTTAACTACCGTAAAGTTTGGGTTTTTAACCCACGGGCGCGGAACTCGAAATAGCATTTTTAAAAACTGATTGAAGATAGTGCCTACAAACCCCGTTATTAGCAAGAAATAGCCTTGATATTTATCAAAACACCAAAACACTATTATCGCAATCGCCATAAACGCAGTTTCTTCACCAAGCTGAGTAATTAGCGAGAAAAACGCATCGCAAACGGGGTTTCTAAGTTTTTCTAAAAAGTATAGAAAATCCATTATCTAAACAAACCTTTTTTCTCAACGACTTCTTCGGTTACGCCTAAAACGGAATAGCCAACGTTTTCAATCGCTTGTTTGATAACGCTTGTGTCAATCGGTTTTTTAGAAGTTACTTCTACCGTTTTTAAAGAGTGTGACGCAACTACGCTTTTAAGCGAAGAGCACGCCTTTTTAACGCCTTCAACGGCGTGCCTTTCGCAGTTGCAACACATCATACCTTCTACTGAAAATACGTATTTAATCATAGTTATATTTTATCCTAATAAGGCAATTTTATTAACGAGTTCGGTAAAGATTTTATTCACCGTCCATTCTTCCCAAACGCCGATAGTTTCGCCGTTTACCACCTTTACGCCGAAGATTGCGTCAAGCTTAACTTCAACGTCTTCTTCCAAGTGAAGAAGGTTAGCGTGTTCAAGTTGAAGGTAACTTGCAGTTTCCGCGCCAACGCCTATTCTTTCGGCAAGTTGGGTGATGGGAATATGGCTTACGTCAGACACGGCTTTGTATTTTACGGAATTATCCGCATTTTTAATTTCGCCCGTGTAAGCAAGTTCAAATAAACTTTCGCTTAGTTGCTGTTCGGTCATAACGTCACCTAAAACGAAGTTAAGTTCTTTAATACCATGGTGGCCGATACTGTCTACCGTAAGGTCGGCTACTCTACCTTCAACGCCCACTTCAAGAACCCAGTTAGCGCCCGACTTTTCGTACCAGAACAACTCGCCCTCGGCACAGTCAACGCCGTGAATATGGCAGTTTTCATCTTCCGTACAAGCCGAACAGTCGCCGTGAACTTCACAAGACGCGTTTTGCGTACACTTTGTAAAGCCCATTATTTCGCCAACGTATAACGAGTTGATTTTGGTTGAAAGGTCATCAAGCTTAGTATCTGCTAATAAGCCGAGCATAGTGTTGTTAGAAGTATCAACAACGTCTCCAAGCACCATAGTGTCAATCTTGCCACTCAAACCGTTAATCGTAGTTCCGCCCGAACATAAGAATTCTAACACCTTGTTGCCGTTAGGATTGATTAAGTCTTCAAGTTTTAAGGAATTGATATCGAGCGATAACGTTCCGTTTAATACGTCCCCTAACGAAATTTCCGCCATGAGTTTATCAGCGCCTTTGAGCGCGTTAACGCCGTTTGCTTCGTACCAAGTTCCATTTTTGTTTACAAAGCCCATAAAGTCGCCTACGTATAAAACTTTAAGCCTATCGGTAATTAAGTTACCATTATCTAAAAGGTCGGGGATTTCTATATCGGCAATAGTCGAATAAAGAACGCTCGCTTTGACGTTAGTGCCTTTTTCGTACCAAGGTCCCGCCCTGTTTTCAAGACCTAAGAATTCACCAAGATAGATGCCTTCCATAAGGTCATCAATTTTAAGCGAACCAAACTCGCTTACCGTCTTTCCGTAAATGCCGTAGAACACTTTGCCGGTAATATCCGTTTTACCTATAAGCGTTTCTCCGTCATACCAATCACTACCTTTTAATTCGTAGCCTAAGAGTTCGCCGATTGATACGGACTTGATAGAATCGCTAATATTGATAGTTCCGTCTAAAACGTCCGCCAACGAAATTTCCGCAATAACTTTGTCTACACCGTCAAGCAAGGTAATTCCGTCCGCTTCGTACCAAGCGTTGCCTCTATATACGTAGCCCATAAAATCGCCCATGTATAAGGCTTTAAGTTTGGTGTTGATAAGGTTTCCGTCCATTAAGAGCGCGGGGATTTCAATATCGGCTAACGCCCCATAAAGAACGCTCGCTTTGTTATTAGTGCCTTTTTCGTACCAAGCGCCGTCTCTATTTTCAAGACCTAAGAATTCACCAAGATAGATACCTTCCATAAGGTCTTCAATTTCAAGCGAACCAAACTCACTAACCGTCTTTCCGTAAATGCCGTAGAAAACCTTGCCGGTTATATCGTCTTTACCGATAGCGGTTTCGCCGTCGTACCAAACGCCAAACTTATTTTCGTAACCTAAGAGTTCGCCGATTGATACGTCTTTAATGGAATCTTTAATATTGATAGTTCCGTCTAAAACGTCTGCCAACGAAATTTCCGCAATAACTTTGTCTACGCCTCCAAGCAAGGTAACTCCGTCTGCTTCGTACCAAGCGTTGCCTCTATATACGTAACCCATAAAGTCACCCATATATAAGGTTTTAAGTTCGGTTGTGATTAAACTACCGTCGTTTAAAAGTTCAGGCATAGTAATATCGGCTAACGCCCCATAAAGAACGCTCGCTTTGACGTTAGTGCCTTTTTCGTACCAAGTTCCCGCCCTGTTTTCAAGACCTAAGAATTCGCCGAGATAGATACCGTCCATAAGTTCGCTCATAGTGATATTTCCATCGGAAAAATCTTGCATGGTCTTATCGTAAATTTGGCTAAATATTCTATCTTCCATCGTTTCGAGCGGAATAGGAACGTTATTTTCATCTACCCAAGTAGAGCCGTTGTGAGTATAGCCTAAAAGTTCGCCGATTTGAACGCCGTTAACGGAATCTTGAACGTCAACCGTTCCGTTTAACATATCGCTAATCTTGATATCGGCAAGGGTTTTATCAAGCCCCGTTACTTCATTTCCGTCAGCGTCTAACCAACCGTCAGCCGTCTTTTCATATTCCATAAAGTCGCCGAAGTAAAGTTCGCCGATAGCATCGGTCAAGGCGTTTGAATTATCCATAAGTTCATTTATGGTAAGCCCTGCGATAGTTTGGTATAATACGGACGCTTTCGTTTCCGTATCCTTTTCGTACCAAGTTCCCCCCTTGTTTTCAAGACCTAAGAATTCACCGAGATAGATACCGTCCATAAGGTCGGTCATAGTGATATTGCCGTCAGTAAAGTCTTGAACGGTCTTGTCGTAGAGTTGATAGAAGATTTTATCTTCTAAACTTTCTTTTAAAAGGGGAACGCCGTTTTTATCTAACCAGTTTGAACCTTCTTTTTTATAGCCTAAGAGTTCGCCGATAGTTACGCCGTTTAACGAATCTTCAATCGAAACGTTACCGCTGAGCATATCGCTAAGTTTAATATCGGCAATCGCTTTATCAAGCCCAGTTACTTCCTTTCCGTCAGAGTACAACCAACCGTCAGCCGTCTTTTCATATTCCATAAAGTCGCCGATATAAAGGTCGCCGATAGCATCGGTCAAGGCGTTAGAATTATTCATAAGTTCAGTTACGGTAAGACCTGCAATACTGCCGTATAATACCGATACTTCTTCGTTAGAAGAATTAAGCCAAACGTCGTTTACGCTATCGTAAGTAAGGTTTAAGAACTCGCCGAGCGTGATTCCTTTCATAAGGTCGGAAACTTCAAGCGAACTGAAATCGCTAATCTTTTTATCGTAGAGTTCATACATTATCTTTTCGGAAACGGTTTCCTTGCCGATAGGTTGGTCGGTATTGTCGTACCAAACGTCACCCACTTTATAATAATTGAAAACCTGACCGATATTACAATCGTTTAAAATACCTTCAATATCGAAGTGGCCTTCTAACGCGTCAACCATAGTATAGCTGGAAATATCGCCAAACAGTTTGCCGAGTTCGTGGCCGTCGCCATCGTACCACTTGCCTGCGTTTTCGCCACAGTCTTCCGTGCCGTGAACGGGGCATTTTTCGGTGTTATTACATTGAGAATTGCCCATCGCTAAACCGAAATACATTCCTTCTAAAAGGACTGCTATGTCTAAACCGCCAAGCATATCCACAACGTTTAAACTAGCAAGATTAGTTAATAATACCTTTTCAAGCGCGGGCTTTGTTGAAACGGTATCGCCTTCGTAAAGTTCGCCGTCACAATCGGCAACGTCTTCGTGCACGGGGCAACTTTCAGTCTTAGTACACAAGGTAACGCCCATGAGTTTGCCGACTGATAAAAGATTGAATAACGGGTCGATAGTGAGAGCGTAAGCATCAAGTTCTTCATCAAATATGAACAAGTCGCCGAGCAACACGCCCGAAACGAGTGAAAGACCTTCGTATTTTTCTTTAAACGCATCTTCAGTTTTAGCGCCGAACGATGCGATTATTTCTGCAATTTCTTTACCTGCTAAGGAAGAAAGGTAACCTTCTTTAACTTCGTAGCCAAGGTCCATTTGCGTTCCTTCGCTCATATCGGTAAGAACGCCCATTTCAAGATTTGCAAGTAGGTTAAGACCCATATCTTCAGCAGTGTAAACGTAATCACCGCCATCGATTGTTTCTTCGTAGACAGAACTTAATACGCTACCTATCTTCATTGAACGAAGAACGGAAGAAAAACCTGCGTTTTGAGAATCTTTAGCAAGCAAGTCGCCAAGCGTATACTGTCTTAAACGGTTGCGCGCGCCTTCAGAGAATATAGGATATTTACCCGTTTCAGCATCCTTAGGCAAGAACATAAAGATTACGCCCATATTGACTTCATACATACCGTCCCCGCTAAAAAGCGCGCCGATAGCAAGGTCACGGAAACTATTTAAGTCCTTTTCATCAACCTTTTCGGGGTCGACCTTTAAAAGTTTAAGGATAGAATCAACGCTAAGACCTTTTTTCTCAAGTTCCTTAACGGTAAGACCTTGCGGGTCTTTCTTTATTTCCACCATAAACGAAGCCCACTCTTCAAAAGTGAGTGAACTTAACTCGCCTAAAGTATCTTCTTCAACGCCAACGTCTTTTAACGATAGGTTTTTAAACGCCCAGTAACCACCGCCGACAATACCGCCAACGACGAGTACGAACGAAAATATCATACCTAAAAAGAACGCAAGCATTCTCCTTGTAAAATTAGCCATAATAACTCCATAACGGCAACGTGCCGTTTAAATTCTCAAAATTATAAAGAAACGACTTCCACTTTGATTTTCGCTACCGCATCGGGAAGGAATTTTACTTCTACCGTAAACTCGCCCACACTCTTGATAGCGTCTTTTAATAAGATTTTCTTTTTGTCAACGGAAAAGCCCTTTTCGTTTAAAACTTCGGCAATTTCTTTAGAAGTGATTGAACCGAACACTCTGCCGTTTTCACCGCACTTAATCTTAACGGTTATTTTTTCACCGTTTAAGCGCTTTGCTTCTTCTTTGAGCGCTTTGATTTCTTCTTGTTTATGGAAAACTTGCGCATCCTTTTTAATATTTAAACTGTTAACTTTAACCGAAGTTGCTTCTTCGGCAAGGCCTTTTTTGATAAGGCAGTTTCTCGCATAACCGTCCGCCACTTCTTTGATTTCGCCTGCTTTACCTGTGCCTTTAACGTCTTTGAGTAATATAATTTTCATAGTAATCTCCTTTTTTGTATTGTATATCAAATAACGGGTTTTGTCAATGTATAAATCGTATATTTTAGAATATACTATTTATACGCAGGTCAATTTATTACTGAAAATTTTATAACGCAAGGGGGAAAATATGAATAAAAACTGCATTGATTGTGACGTTTCTACCTGCATTTATAACAACCTTGGCAAAGAGTGTACTTTGCAGGCGGTAAAAATTACCACCGATTGTACGGACCTTACTTGTTGCGGTAGTTATAAAAATAAACTCGTAGAATAATTTTTTGCATAAAAAAACGCGTTTCCGAAAGGGGAACGCGTTTTTTATTAAACTTTTACATGTTAAAATTGTAAACTACCTCGATTGCATTTTTCAAATCTAAATCGCCATTTTCATCAAAGCAAGTTTCATCGATGATATGGTAAGAAATATGAGACAATCTACCGCCGTGAGCCTCAAGGTTAAAGTCGTATAACGTTTGACCTTGGAACTCAACGAATTCCGCATAAGCAACGACACCATTATCCATCATATTGTATTCGATAACTAACTGGTCTTCAATCTTAGCAAAAGTTCTTATCTTTTGTAACGTAGTGTTGAAATACTCAAAGTAAGAAGCAACGGCTTCGTAATCACAAATTTCGCTATTGAGCATCCAATCGCCGTACCAGTTTTCAGCAAGAACGTTAACGTCACATCCTTCGCCGTCTACACCATTTATCATAACGGTTATATTATCAGGATTTTGATTAAACCAAACGTGATAGAATTCCTCTCCAACAAAATATTCAAGGGTGAAATTTATGTTGTCTTCTTTAATTTGGAAAAGGTCTTGATAAGTAACGACTGGTTTGTCATCTCCTTCGCCACCGCCTTGAATGAAATCGTCACTCTTTATAAATTCGTCAGGATTGATATATTCAACGAAGACGTTTCCATGGTCGCTAAACGTATAAGTATATAAGGTTTCTACGTATTCTTCGCCACCGTTTTCTTCGTTAGCATATTCCATAAGAACAAAGGAAATTTGCGTGATAACGCCGTCTTTTGCAACGATGGTTATATCCTTCATAAATTGACCATCGTAACCGCATCTATCTTCTAAAACGTAGTAGATAGTATCGCCGTCTTCAGTTACCGTGAAGAGTTTTTCAATGGTTGAGAAGTAATATAAAAGTTCTTCAAGTTGTCCTACTTCGGGTACGTAAGCCCACGTATAAACGGTATCGTTAATTACGTAGTAAATGCCATCGTACCAAGCGAATAAATCGGGGGCTTCAGTATTAGAATCTAAAGTGTAAGTCCACTTATAACCATCGAGTTCTAATACAGCCGTGCTTAATAAAGTTTCACCAGCATCGCCTTTTAAAGTAATGGTAACGGTAGCGTTGCTAATATTTAACATCCTATTGAACTTGAATCTTTCAAAATAAGCCTCGCTATCAATCTCAGTTTCATTTAAGTCGGTTAACTCATACACGTAGAGCATATCGTAATACTCGTCTTTATCCACGTCGTAATAATCGCCAACTACTACGAAAGATAAAGTAGCGATAATACCGTCGACAACCGTGAACGTTACGTCATAAATTTCACCGGCAAAACTATCTTCAAAATAACTTGCGGTGTAAGTGATAACGCCGTCTACTTCGCTCATTTCAAACGCGCTTGCATTCGAAGTTAAGAATTGTTTTAAAATGAGAAGATTGTAAACGTAGTTATCAAGTCTTTCATCGCTAACGATACCGTTTTGGTAATACGAGCCTTGGTCACAATAAATAACGAAATTAATCGTTGCGTTACCCGGCATCATACCGTAAGGCATATTGATATCTGCAATCCAAGAACCGTTATCAATTAAGTAATCAGCAGAAATATTAGTATCTACTAAATCTTCGCCGATAATCGCGTAGTTATCAACGCTAATCGTTGCATTTTTTACGTCAAATTGTTTAGCCCATTCAGAAAGTTCGCCATAGTCTGAACCGTTGAAAATAGTTTCGCCCCAGTTGTAGAACTCATACACCTTCGATTGTCTATAAACGCCACCTTCAACGTAGCCTAAATCGTTTTCAATCACAACGCCTTCAACGTAATATTCAATTCTTTCGAGAGTGCCGTAGTAAGCAGTAATAGTTATCGTTAAGTAACCGTCAAGATATCCACCGCCATTGAAAGGAACTTTGGTAATGAAAGAAACTTCGTCACGGCGTGTAAACATTTCGAATGAGCCGCTAAAATTCACGTCGCTCATAAATGAAGTAAACAAGTAGTCGCTAGAACTATCTTCAACGCCGTCAATGAAAGACTTTTCGCCGTTGAAGTAAATATTTACATACTTATAACCCATGCCGTCGAACTTTTCAGTCGAAATTAACCATTCATTACCAGCAACTCTAATTTGTTGGTTTACTTGTTCGGTAATACCGGGATAGGTTTCGCCTTCGTAAATAAACTCGGGGTATTCAGTATAGGATGAGTAGTTTACGGAAACGTTATCAAACTTGAATAAATTATTCCATTCTTCTTCCGTCATTTCGGGTAACGTGGGTTGGTCAGGTTCACCGCCACCTTCACCTGCGTCAACGTAGTCGGTAGGGATTTTGATAACGGTTGAATTGCGGTTGTAAATTCTATATTCAGCACTTACTTCAACGCCGTCAACGTATTTACAAACTTTAATGTACTCAACTTCACCGTTTACAAACGCGTAGATTAATTTGCCTTCTTTACCATCTGGCAAAACTACTCTACCTTCGTAATAACCGTCGCTATAATGGAAGTGATTAAAGTTGATGTCTTTTTTACTATGAACGTAGTACGCTTCGGGGGTAAACGTTGCCCAAGTCTCTTCGTCAGTTTCCATTCTTTGAGCAACTTGACCTTGAATTACGTAGTAAATATAATATCTACCATCATTATTTTCAAAGTAAATTTTAATGCCCTCTTCAGAAATGGAATTAAACCAGTTGTTACCATCTTTCTTAACGAAAGATTCGGAACTTTGAGTTACTACGTTATTGTTCATATCATACGAATAAGCGGTTTCCGTACCGTATGCAGAGAAACTATTAACGTTTGCAAACGATACCGCTTGATAGAACTGATCTTCGGTTACTTCTTCGCCGACAAACTCTTCTAACACGGGGGGAACAAGTTCTTCTTCCTCTTCTTCGCCGTCATCGTGCTCTGCGTTTGCGATTGATGAAGCAACGTGATTCGACGTTACAACGCCACCGTCGGTAATCGCGTAAGAAACGGCGGTAAAATCAACGAACATAAGCTCCTCAATTACATTATCAAGAGCAGCCCAAAGCGCTTCTTCATCTTCGGCAAGTTCGGGCTTAACGCTTATTGCCCAGTTAGTAAGACGCTCGTAATCGAATAAAATCGCAGGCGTGAAAATAAATCCTTTTTCAACAGGTTCGTTATCTATGATAACGATGTTTACCGCATCTAATACTTGTTCATTTTCTTCAAGAGTTAAAGCGGGGTCGTACGAGCCGTTTTTAGAAGGGAAAATGAGCGTACCGAAAGTATATGCGGTAGACGGGTTTGCATCAAGCCATTCTTGTTCAACCGCCGTTTCGTAACGTAAAAAAGCGCCTTCTTCACAAGGTTGAAGTTTTACCCTTTCAGAAACAGCAAAGCCTGTCGTTTCTTCCGCTTTAACGGTTTTAGGAATAAAACCTACGATAGACAACGCAAGGCACATTGAAAAGATTAAGGTAAGAACGGCGACTAAATTTCTTTTAACAATACTGTTATTCATAATTGCCCCCTACCTTACTTGAGCCATTCACTATCGAGCCAGCTCTCTTTAACGTGAGCATAGTCGTTAGTAGTTGACGTGGTTACAATGTCAACCAAATTATACGAAATAACTTGAATTGACGGTGCTAAATAAGATTTTTTCATAATCTCTCCTTATTCGTTCCAATAAATATATTTATTGAAACTACATTTTATAAACACACTATACCACTTTATAAATAAATAATCAAGTTTTTTTACAAAAAAAGATTTTTTACTCGCCCACCGTAATATCAATATATAAAAATACACACGCTACGATTATCTGTTAGCGTGCGTACGTTACGGATATTTTTATTTTAATGATTGTGGCATAGGGTAGGAATAAAACCCGTTTCAAGCCGTAAATAACAAAATAAAAAAGTTTTAAGACCTTAGAAACAAGCAAGACAAGGCTTGATTAAGAAAAGTTTGCTCAACGTGGGTTTTTAAGCCGTTAGAAACAAGTTAGGCTAGGCTCGACGGCAAGTTATCGGGTGCAACTAACCTTGTTGGTTGTTGCAGTCGTAACTTGACGGCAGTAACGACGCATAACGCAGTTTATAACGGATTAAAAAAAAAAGCACGGGGAAACCCCGTGCTTTTTGCGTGTGTTTTATATTTTCAATATAGCGTAACCGTCCGTTCCAAGTTCCCAAATGTTGGTGTTAAAATTAAGTGTGTTAAACCAGAAATCAGCTGTTTTATACTCTGATGCGGTTTTAACTGTTACGCTTGACGCATCTGTAATAGTAGTGTTTGAAGATGTATAGTAGGCTGTTTTTTTGTTTGATGCAATTTGTGTGTCTGCTCTATAACAATTTACAATAGGGTTTGAACTAACAGGATAAACGATAGAGAAAGATCTATATAAAACGTTATCAGTAGAAAGTCTTGCAGTACCTTCTGAAGTTAAATTGCCAGATGAGAAGCAGTTAGAAACGCTATCAGTTGCTATATAAGAAGTTGTTATACCACCAGCATACGCTTGTGTCCAACTATTTTGATTGCTTGAACTGCTACTTGTAGAGGTTGCTTTTGAGGTTATGTCACCAGTAGTATAACTGTTTTCTATTTTATTAGTAGAGTAACCTACTAAACCACCTGCATAACTATATGACTTTGGTGTTGAGCCATTTATAGATTTTGCTTCTGCAATTATATCGCCAGTTGCATAACAATTTAGAACTTGATTATTTGCGTAACCAATCAATCCGCCTGCGTAATTATATGATTCAACAATAGCAGATGATGAATTGGTTGAAATATAAGCATTAGATTGTACTTTACAAGAAGAATAACATTGTTCAACTGAATTAGCCAAGCCGAGTAATCCACCCACGTAAATAAGCGACGAACTAGAAGAATCGCTTGACGTTTTAGTTTCAGCAGTTATATTGCCTGATGAATGGCATGATTTTATAATTGCTGGTGAACTGGCAGCTATTCCGCCCGCATAAATATCCGTTGAACTTACTGCTGTTGTAGAATCAGATTTCGCTAAAAGGACCATTTCTACAGATGCAGAGCAGTTAAGAATAGTAGAGTCGATATTGCTTGTTGCAGTTATTCCACCGGCGTCGATTGAAGATCTTTGGTTGTATCCGTTATAGCCTTCAGTTATTGCTTTAAGGTCGATATTACCTTGAACGTTACAGTTAGAGATTGTTCCATTATTATATGAAGAAATAAAGCCACATCTAATTTGGTTATCAAGTTTAACTTTAGAATTAACTGTAATTTCGCCAGTTACTTCACAATTTTCAATAACGCCACTATTTTCAGTTG
The DNA here is from genome assembly GCA_017646945.1 of Clostridia bacterium. Taxonomy (GTDB): domain Bacteria; phylum Bacillota; class Clostridia; order Christensenellales; family Borkfalkiaceae; genus HGM11412. The sequence goes on from JAGCLN010000255.1 coordinate 14,128, forward strand.
CTATAACGCCAATTCTTGTAAGTTTGCTTGATGCTTGCGAATTATCCGTTATAGAAAAATTAATCGTAAATTGAACGCTGTGTAATTTAAGGTTGGTTATTGTTCCTGAGTTTTTTAACATAAAACCAAAATTAGTATTCGATTTAGATTCTGCAATTAAATCTTTATCAACCGTAAAGTTTGAAATGGTGTAGCCATTACCGTTAAACGTACCAGCAAAATTTTCAATCGGTGTCCAATTAACCCATTTTAAGTTAATGTCGTTAATTAAAATGTAATTTTTGTTTGGTTCTATTGCTTTAAGTTGTTCTATTGTTGAAATTTCAACAACTTGTTCTTTTTTACCGCAAATACAACTACCATTTGCATAAGTATGGGCTTCGTTGTTTTCCTTATGACTACAACCTGCTATTGTGCAGATATTGAAGTGTTCTTCGGTATCGTAATAAAGGTCTGTTGAAATGCTATGCGTTCCGATATTTCCGTAAGTGAACGTGGTTGTACCAGCCTCACCACACTTACAACTTAAATAATATACCGCTGGTGATTGGCACGTAGCAGGCGAAACAAAGTATTTTGTTTCAGCAACTTCGTTAACAAATGAACATTGGTGTTGTAACGTTGGTATTACAATGGAGTCTAAAACAGTGTAATCTGCATCAAAATTTTTTAAGCATACAGTACAAGAATAGTGTCCTTTCACGCCGTCGCTATTTTCAGTAGCAGAAACTTCGGCTTGCCATTCACTATAAGAGTGTGATCCATATGTTTGAGAAGTAAAAGTTTCGCTACCCTTTTCTCCGCATGAACACGATTTATAGTAAACTCCATAACTTAAACAAGTTGCTGGCGTTTTTAAGTAAGAATCTGCAATAACCTCACGTGTAAAAGAACAGTTGTGAGTAGTAGGCTCTTTTTCGTATTGACATACAGAACAAACGTTACCAACAAAAACGTGGTTTTGTTTATCTAAGGTTTCAGTGCAATCTTCACATTCAAACCAGTGTGAGTCTTTATCAAATGAGTATTCTGTTTTCCAATTATGTTGTTCATGTGTTGTAGAAGATAAGTCACACGCAAAACAAAACGCTACTGATGATATTAAAAACAATAAAGTGATTATTTTAAATAAAGTTTTTCTCATAATCCCTCCTAAAAATAAAAAAGTGCACCAACCGAAGTTAATACACTAAAAAAGCAACCCCGATTGTTACTCAACAAAAACCAAAAGAATTAAAGGTGGATTAAGTTTTGTTGAGTAAATAAAGTGTATCACACTTATAATCAAAATACAAGAGTTTTAATTTTTTTATAACCCTATATAAACGGC
>JAGCLN010000256.1 GCA_017646945.1 Clostridia bacterium
CGAAAGGCTTTTAAACGCGGATATGGCGGAACTGGCAGACGCGCAGGACTTAGAATCCTGTGGGAAACCGTGCAGGTTCAATTCCTGTTATCCGCACCATAAGAAAAAGGAGCACCAAGTAGGGTGCTCTTTTTTCTTACGTTGTCGTAGACAACGAAATCTAAAACCTGAGGTTCGATCACTCGCCGTGGACGGCAACCCTTTTGTCCTCGCGGACATTTCCCCTAGTAGGGGAATCCCCTGTTATCCGCACCAAAAAAACACGGGTATTTAAACTCGTGTTTTTTTAGTGTGGATATTTATGTTTTTAGTTTTTTAACGCATATTCCATCTGTGCGAAAATTCTCATTACGTCAAGACCGTTAAAATTGCAATCAATGGTAGTCGGGTCGATTTTTTCGCCGTTAAACGTTGGAGCGATTATTTCTTGCAAGGTTATGCCTTTCGGCGTTTCGATTCCCGTAAGATTGAAAACGAGCCCGTCAACGTCGATTGCGCGTTCGGGTAAAGTTACGCTTCCATCGCCAAGCAAGTTTATAAGCGCTTGCTCGTCAACTTGCCCGCAAAGTGTAACGCCTATCGCATCGCACAAGAACTTGGAAATCAAAATTCTATCTTCTTCCGCCCAAGGGTGTTTGGTAACCGTTAACTCAAACTTAAAGTTTTCGCTAGCGCCGATAGACGAGTAAATCGCTTTTACTTTTCTCGCGTTTTTTTGCGCTATTTCTCTTGGAATTAAATCGTCGTGCCAGCCTTGTGAAAGAAGAAGTGGCTTTGGCGCGAATAAAGAAAATATTTCCCACATTTCAGGCCCGCATATACAACCTTTGAGTAAGTTGCAGGCACAATGTGACTTTTCCTTAGAAAGTAATGCGGAAAACTCGCTTGGATAACCGCTTGAAGCAACGGCTTTAAGTTCGGGCGCGAGCGCAGTTAAAAATAGAGAAAGCGTACCACCGCCGGAATTACCGCAAGCGCAAATGTTTTCGCTATCGAACAAGGGGTGATTTTTCACCGCGTTAATTAAAGCAAGCGTTTCGGCTACTATTAGACCTTGAAGGTTAAGCCCTGCGTTAAAGGGTGAAACTACGTTCCAATGCCCCATAAACGCTCGGTCGCCTTGCCCAATATTGTCGGGAACGATAACGGCAAGCCCGCACTTAGCAAGCCTGTGCGCCATAAGAGAGTATGATTCGGTAAGTCTTCCTTTACTACCGTGACCGCAAAGAATGAAAACAACGGGGGTGGGTTTATCACTCTTAGGAATCATAACCGTTGAAGAACCGTAAACGTCTTTCCAAGTTTCGTAAGTTACTTGATATTCAACGTAAGTTTCTAAATCCCTTTGCTTTTGAACGTTTGCGTTTGAAACGGTTGGAACTAACTTTTCGTCAAAGCAGAGCATTTTTTTAACGCCACTCAAAATCTTTTCTCTTTGCTCAGGTAAGGTTGGCGATATAAACTGTTTTTCCGTTTTAGCCTTAGCAAATCTTTTTTCATATTCTTCGAAAATTCGCATCAAGTATAAAGAAGTGTTGTTCATATATTTCTCCCGGGATTAATAATAACACACTTAGCGACTAGTGTCAACGTTCGCTAAAAAAGAATAGCAAATCAATTTAAAGGTGGGGGCGTTAGTCCTACCTTTATTTTATACTAACCGTATAGC
>JAGCLN010000257.1 GCA_017646945.1 Clostridia bacterium
GTGTCCGCAAACGCCCACGCGCTGACCTTCCGTTCCCGCATAAGTCTTCATTTGTATTAAATACGGACCTTTGTTTTTAATAAGCCGTATCTCTTCTAAAATATTCCGTTTTGCCATAACCCACTCTAAATTTACACATTGTTTGCTTTTAGTTTACCTTAAATGTAAATAAAAGTCAATAGAAAGGCTAAAATAAGTCATTTACTCTACGGTTTTTTTTGATATAATAAAATAACAAAACGGTTAGGAGATAATTATGAACTTTTCGTTTAAAGATTATGAGAAAAAAGTGTTCGGGTGTTTCGTCGGCAAATGCGTTGGTGGTACGCTCGGCATTAAAAGGGAAGGCAAGCGCGACTATGAAAAAGTTACCTATTACGACCCTGTCCCCGATAAAATGCTACCCAACGACGACCTTGACTTGCAAGTAGTCAACCTTGAAGCGGTGTTAAAACACGGCTTGCCCGTTTCGCGTTATGCGCTCTCTGAAAACTGGAAATACCACGTTGCGGATACCGCGCCCGACGAATACGGCTGTTCGGTAAGCAACCACGCCCTTAAAATCTTTGCGCCCTTATCGGGTATTTTCCGCAATAAAATGAAAGCGGGTATGGGCGGTGCGATTAGAAGTGAACTGTGGGCGTGCCTTGCGCCTGCAAACCCCACGCTCGCATCGACTTTCGCAAGGGAAGACGCTTGCAATGACCATACTGACGAAGGCGTACACGCGGAAATGTTCCTTTCAGCAGTCGAAAGTTCGGCGTTTATCGAAAAAGATTTATTAAAACTTATCGATACGGGGCTCTCTGTTATCCCCGACGGCTCAAAACTAAAAAGCGCGTTCCTTGACACTATTAAGTGGTGGAATAATTCGGGCGATATTTTAGCCGTTCGCGAACTTATCCTTAAAAATTATCCGTCCGATAACTGGACGGACGTTACCATTAACCTTTCGTTAATACTCTTATCGCTACTTTCTTGCGAAAATAGTTTCGATAAAGCCATTTGCACGGCAGTAAGTCTTGGCTACGACACCGATTGCACGGGCGCTACCGTCGGCTCTATTTTCGGGATTATCAATCCCGACGGCATTGACGACAAATGGACGAGCCCTATCGGCAACACGCTCGTTCTATCCGCAGGCGTAGTTAATATGCACGCTAAAAATACTATCGACGAGTTCTGCAACCAAATAATTTCGGTCGCTAGCGAAGTTCAAACGTATTATAATACGGGAATTAGTCTTAATATCCCCGATAGTTTCCCCAAAACCAACCTTTCTAAGCCACACTTAAAGTTTGGCTCGAAAATTTACGAGTGGAAAGACGGCGCGAAAGAATCGCTCGTTGCTGTTAACCCGTTTATTTTAACGCTCGTTTATCCTAATTCTGTGTCCGCTTACCCAAATACAGAAAGCGAGTATAAACTTCGCATAGAAAATCCGAGCGACACCGACATGAACGGCTCTGTCAGATTAAATCTCCCTGATTTTTGGGTTGCAACGCCGAATAGTTTTGAACTTTCTATTAAAAAGGGCGAAACGGTAGAACTGCCCTTTACCGTCAACCCCGACGGCAAGCAAAAGAGAATGCCACTAAACATCTTGGCTATGCAGTTTACCATTAACGGACTGCCGTTTACTTTCGAAAGCGGACTGCCCATAACTTACCCGTGGCTCAAAGAAAATCTCGTTACGGGCGAAAAGGAAATTTTTGAAGCGGACAGCGTGTTCTTTACCGTTCCAGAAGGCAAGTTCCGCTACACCGCAAAACTTTTTAGCCCGATGATAAAGGATATAAGAATACACGCGTCGGGCGAACGCCACTTTAAGTTTTTCCTTAACGGCGAAGAACTCTACGATAGTTCTAACAGTTGGTACGGCACGTTCTACGCGCCCACCTTCCACCGTAGCGGGTTTATGAAAACGGAAATCAAACGCGAATATAATATTATAGAAGTGGAATTTGTGGACGGCGAACCCGCAGGCGAATTCTATATGGGATTTTCGACCGTCAACGGTTGCGCCGTTTGGATAGATACCTTTGAAAGACATAACTTTTAATTACCAAAAACTACCTTGTTTTTTATGAATAACCTAAGAATTACGTTACATAATAATATCAAGGGGGA
>JAGCLN010000258.1 GCA_017646945.1 Clostridia bacterium
AGGGATTTTTTGAAACATTAAATATTTATAGGAAATTGCACTTTCAAGCGGTCAAAAGAAATTAGAACTTGGATTTTTTCATCTAAGTTCTTTTTCTTTGAACGAAATTAAGTTTTATAAGGCTAATAGATAAAAATTAAAGAATTTTTGTAACATTGAGCCTATTTTCCTTTCCTCTACCAAAACACCTTGTTTTTTTTGAGAAAATTTGCTATACTTAATTATCTAATTTTTTCAATTCGGAGGTAAAAACGTGGTAAAACATAATAAAATATTCTTAAAAAACGTTTTAATCGTCACGTTTTTATTAGTCCTTGCGTTTTTATTCCGAACGATAGGAAGGAAAATGTCATCTTCCTTTGGTGCAACGGTATTGATTATCTTGCGTAGCCTTATTCACGTTAGCACTATAATATTTTGGACTTTGTCTTTGTATAAACGTGTGGTAAACAAGCAAGTGCGAAATCTTCTTGTGTTGGTAGGTTCGCTTATGGCGCTTTGGTTGCTTACGAAAACGGCGAAATGGGAGTTCTTCCCTAACAATACGACAACGCTTGCTCGTTACCTTTGGTATGGGTTTTATGTGCCGATGGTCATGATACCGTTTTTGGGGATAATTGTTACTCAATTTATAGATAAACCCGACTCGTATCGTTTGCCGAAATGGACGTATTTATTTTATATTCCCGCTATTTTGTTAATTGGTGGGGTTTTTACTAACGATTTACATAACTTCGCCTTTTCTTTCCCCAAAGGTATTGAATATTACGATAATAATTATTCTTATGGTTTTCTCTATTGGTGCGCTATGGCGTGGTATATCGTTCTTGGTCTTACTTTCGTTATATTGCTTATTAAGAAAAACCGTTTGCCTAACAGCAAAAAAATGCAATTTTTACCCCTTTTCATTATGCTTGGGGCAATCGTGTTTTGGTTATTATACACGTTCAAAGTAATTAACGTAGATTTGACGGTTATTGACTGCCTTTTAATCGGCTCTTTGCTCGAATCGTCCATTCAAACGGGACTTATACAAACCAACACAAACTATCGTGAATTGTTTGAAAAAACTACCGTTCCCGTAATTATCGTAGACGGATATTATCAAGCCCGTTACACTTCGGGTGGGGCAAAACCCGTAGATGAAACGATAATGAAAGACACCGAAAATGGCACGGTTGTTTTTAACAATACGATTCTTTCTTCTGCTCCTATACGAGCAGGTAGAGTTGTTTGGCAAGACGACGTAACGAAACTAAATAAACAGCGTGAAGAACTTGATGAAATTAGAGAAACTCTTTCCGAAGAATCTGTTTTAATTCGTGCTGAAACCGAAATTAAAGAAAAACAAGCCCAAGCCGACGAAAAAAATAGGCTTTACGATAAAATAGCACGAGAAGTAAAACCCCAACTTGCTATCTTAAACGGTCTTTTAGATAAAATAGAAAAAGGCGAAAACACAAAGGAAAATCTTGCCCGTGTGGCAGTTATCGGCACGTATGTAAAAAGACGTGGAAATCTACTTTTGCTCGGCAATGAAAACGGCGACGTTTCCGTTAAAGAAATAGAAAATGCTTTACGTGAATCGTTAGACAACTTAAAATTACTTGGTATAGAAGTTTCTCTTGTCGCGAACGGCAATAGCAATATTTCTATTGATAACGCCTTAAAAATTTATGACCTTTACCAAACCGTTGTAGAAAAAACGCTTGATAATCTCACGGCGATATTCGTTCGCTTTACCAAAACAGATAAAGGATTAAAACTCTCTTTATCTCTTGGCGTAAAGGAAGATTTTAACCAAAACGTGCTTGAAAACGTTTCGGCTAACGGACAACTTTCTGTCGAGGTGGAAGATGGCGACGTGTACGTTGATTTTGTTTTAGGAGGTAACGGAAAATGATGAATTATTTTGATTTGCCCGTTATCGCCAAAACGATATTTATGACGGCGCTGTTCGTTGCTAGTTGCCTTTCTTTGACGGTGTTTATTATCGTCGCAAAAAGAAAAAACCTTTTACCTAAAATATTGCTACCCATTTGCACGATTATATCTTTCATTTTCGTAGTCTTTTATGCAACCGAAGCAAGAATTGTAAAGTTCTCTCGTGATATGCCTTATGCGATAAAGTGGGTGTGCGAAACACCTATTATCGTTAGTATTTCATTGCTTATTCTTTGTGTTGCTTATACGATATTTGCCTTCGTAAAAGAAATGAACGAACGCAAGGTTCAACCATCTCGTTCGTCTATAAAAGAAAGTCTTGACAAACTCCCTACGGGGCTTTGTTTCTATCAAGAAAACGGCAAAATTATCCTTGTAAACTACTCAATGAACGAACTTTGCCACAAAATCGTAGGCAGGGATTTGCAAAATGCAAAACTCTTTTGGGAAATACTTTCAAACGGAGAAGTTTTACCCGAAATCGAACGTCTTGAACGTGGCGAACACCCGTCGTTCCGTCTAAAAGACGGAAAAGTTTGGACTTTTTCTCGCACCAGACTTGACGGCGTTATACAACTCGTAGGCGCAAACACTACCGATTTATCCAATGTTAATGCCGAATTAAAACTCAAAAACGTAGAACTTTCCGCTATCAACGCAAGACTGCGTGAATACGGTGAAAAAGTGGATTCGCTCACAAGGACGAAAGAACGTATCGACGTAAAAGCAAATATCCACCGTGAACTTGGGCAAGCGCTTTTAATTACGAGAAGATATTTGCTCGACCAAACGGGCAACCTATCACTTCCCGTAGATATTTGGAAAAAGAACGTGGCAATGCTTACCCGTGAATCGGAAATTACTCACGAAGAAACGCCTCTTTCAGCCTTTTTAGAATCGGCGGAAGCGTCGGGCGTAAAAGTGCAAATTATAGGCGACTTCCCCGAAGACAAAAAGCAAAACGGACTGCTCGTAATGGCGGGCGCAGAGTGCCTTGTGAACGGTGTGCGCCACGCAAATGCGAACACGCTATTCATTACGATAACGCAGACGGATAGCGAAATATCGGCAACCTATGAAAACGACGGCGATTTGCCTACTGGCGAAATTGTAGAAGGCGGTGGTTTATCTTCTCTACGCCATCGCACGAATCGGCTTGAAGGAAAAATGGAAGTTAAGGCAAAGCCTAAATTTTCACTTACGATTACCTTACCAAAGGAAAGGAGCGTAGAAGAATGGAAAAATTAAACGTTTTACTCGTCGAAGACGATCCGCTTGCACGCCAACTTATCGAAATGTTCATAGAAAAAAGCGAACGCTATGCGTTTGAAGGGGCAATCACTTCTGCTTTAATGACCGAAGCCTATCTTTGCAAGCATAAAATCGACTTAATTTTAATGGACGTTTGTACGGCAATGAACGCAAACGGCATTGACGCTGCCGAAAGAGTAAAAAAGAACTTTCCAAGCGTTAAAATTATAATCATTACAAGTCAACCCGAATACTCTTATATTGCAAGGGCAAGAGCCGTCGGCGTGGATAGTTTTTGGTATAAAACTGTTATTCAAGACGAGTTTATCACTTTACTTGATAAAACGATGGCAGGTGAACGCATTTTCCCCGACAATACGCCAACGCTTAATATCGGTTGTGCAAGTTCGGTGGAGTTTACCGAAAGAGAGTTAGAAGTTTTGCGACTTATCGTTGCAGGCGAGCGTGATCAAGAAATTGCCGAAAAACTTGGTATATCCCTAAACACGGTCAAAACGCATTTGCGTGTAATGAAAGACAAAACGGGTTTAAGAAACCGTACTGAACTTGCCGTAAGAGCTCGTGACGCAGGGTTCGTTATCGTAGAGCCTAATGACGACCAAAACTAAATAAAATTATAAAAAAATAAGTGCTGCCATAGTTGGCGGCGCTTTTTTAATGTGAAAATTTTTAATTTTTTTAAAAAAAGTGGCGTTTTCTCATCCTAAAGTGTGATGTCAAGAAATTTTATCTATGATAAAATAAAGGTGTAAAATGCC
>JAGCLN010000002.1 GCA_017646945.1 Clostridia bacterium
ATACAACTTAAAAACAAATTAGCACAAAACTTTTTTCTCGCGGGAAAACCTTTCCGTGAGAAAAAGTGGTTTAAACAACAACTCATTTTGATCCGAAAAATCAAATAAAAAATAGATAAAGGAAAAAAATTATGAGTAAAATTAAAAAAATTCTCATCGCCGTTTTATCCGTGATAATGCTCGCGTCGACAGTTGGGCTTATCGCTTGTGAAAACGGTGGGGCGCTTTCGATTGAAACGAAAGAACCCAAGGTTAAGTACTATATCGGCTACAACGTCGATATGTTCGACTTCTTCGTTCAAGAAGGTGGCGTTAGATATACGTTCACCGTTAAAAAGGATGGGGAAGAAGAATCGGTTGCTACGGGCAGAATGTTCTACGTATCTAAAGCGGGCGAATATACTGCGACCTGTACTGCAACTAAAAACGGTAAGTCGGTAAGCGCAGAATATTCGTTCGTTGTTTACGATTCTGTTCCTTACATGTTGCTTGCAAAGAATGACATAGTTGTTGACTGGATGAAGAGAGATTCGCTCAACAACATTTTCAGTTATTCGCAAGCCAGAGTTATTACCGAATCTACGTACGATCAAGTAATTGATTACGTTTTAGTTTACGATCAGGCTGACGGAACGGGTAGAAAGGTTGACCTTTCGCTTGATAATCCGTCGGGTGACGGAATGTGGGATGGCAGACGTGCGTTCACGTTTACCTTTGAAGGCAAATACGAATTCCATCTTTGCGCTATTTCGTCTGGTGGTGCTGACGAAGAATTCTTAAGAGTTACCGCAACTGAAAACTATTCTAAATACGCTGACGTAGACACTACCATAACTATTGACGAAATTGCAAGAACTGCTAAATGGACGGCAGTTGAAGGAGCAAAGTCATATAGAATAAAACTTGGAACTAAGAGCGTTACGGTAGAAGGTACTGAACTCGACATCAACGTGCATCTTGATAAAGATTTCAGCCGTTTCGATTTTGCTGTTATCGCGCTTGACGCGGACGGAGAAGTTATCGGTAAAAAGGTAACTAAAGACGTTGTAATTACGCCTAAGGGTTATGAAGGAATCGTTCTTTCGGACGGCGCGCACGTTGATATTGAAAAGAGCGAAGTTAACATTATTCCTGCAAAATGTTCTATTCACTCTGTAGCAGGTGTTTCTAAAGAAGATACTCACTTCCTTGCTTACCGTGGCGAATACGGTATAGGTTACTTCGTTGATTTCTACTTTACCGGCAACAATCTTCCCCAAGTATGTCTTTTCAGTAACGATATGGATACCAACCTTACCAACAGCGAAGGCGGTAAAGGTATTCTTATAATGAACGGTATGTACAGCGGTAACACGCCCGATCTTCTCTTTAACAGTTTAAGAGCGTTCGGACCTAATCGTATGGATGCTCCGTATAACCACGGAAATCTTTTCGTTTTGAAAGATGGTTATGAACAATTCAGCAAGACTTATCTTCAAAAAGAAGAAAACGCTAACAATAAATATAAATACGTTGTAGGTACTGAAGAAACCGCACACGGAACGATTAACCTTGTTCTCCAACTTTGGACTGTTGACGATAAGGGTAACGAAGATCTTTTATATCTTGTAAACAAAGATACTAAGATTAAGGCCGAAGAACTCCCCGCGGGCAACATCGTTGCTTACGGCGCAATGGCAGGTCCTGGCGTTGACACCACCTTTAAGTTCTGCAAGAAACCTTATTCTTACAGCGCTGAAGGCATTAAGTCAAGCGGTGCAATATTTACAACCAACGGCGAAATATGGCTCGCAGGTAAAGGACTTGGATCTTCTGCTCAACCGTTCACCATTATTCCTACTGCTACTAACCAAGCAGGAACACTCGCTATGGGTATGTCTAACTCGTTCGTTGGACTTGAAGGCGAATATGGTGTTGGAACTTATATGGACATCTTCTTTAAGGGCAACAACATGCCTGAAGTTATGTTCTTTGCAGATAACATCAACGGCAATATGAGTGGTTACTCGGCTTATACTCACGCAGAACCTTATAC
>JAGCLN010000259.1 GCA_017646945.1 Clostridia bacterium
CCGAACGGAAATAAGAAACTTTTTCAGCAAAAACCTTCGCTTCGCCCGATTGCTTTTCAAGGTCAACCGAACGGTCGGTAATTTCATTACCTATCGCCCTTAAAAGGTCATCTGCGCTTCTAATTTCTTCTTGGTGAGTATTGTAAAGCGCGATAGTTTCGTTAAGTTCTTTCTTTCTCGGTTCAATTTCTTCGGTTAATCCGTTAATCCTATCGGTAATTTTACGCTTGGTTTCACTAGCGTTTTCATACTTATATAAATAAGTATTGATTTCGTGGAATTTAAGTTGTTCCGAAAGCGCGCGGTTAGTACGGGTTTTTTCCGCCTGCTTTCTAAGTGGTTCAAGTTGGCGTTCGCGCTCGGTGATAATATCGGAAACACGGGTAATATTGTCACTCGTTCTTGCGAGTTTAGACATAGTTTCCTTTCTATCGCGCTTGGTTTTCGCTATACCTACCGCTTCTTCAAAGATTGCCCTTCTATCTTCGGGCTTTGACGAAAGAATTTCAGATACTTTGCCTTGACCGATAATAGTATAACCTTCTTTACTTACGCCACACTCGTGAAGCGCGTCAATAAGGTCTTTCATACGGCAAGGTTGACGGTTAAGATAATATTCGCTATCGCCGTTACGGTATAATTTTCTCGTCATAACGACTTCGTTATACTCTAAACTCGGGAACAAGTTGTTCGTGTTGTTAAAGTAAAGCGAAACTTCGCAATACGAGAGTGATTTTCTCGATTGCGTACCGTTAAAGATAACGTCTTGCATAGACGCTCCGCGGAGAGTTTTTGCCGATTGTTCGCCAAGAACCCACCTTATCGCATCGGCTACGTTACTCTTACCGCAACCGTTAGGACCTACTATGGCGGTAATACCGTCTAAAAGGTCAATTTTAACCTTGTCTGCAAACGACTTAAAGCCGAGCAGTTCAATTCTTTCAAAATTAAGCATTTTTTACCCGTTTTGTTTAAATTTTTTGTTTCTTAATATTTCAATCGCCTTTTTAGCAACGAGTTGCTCGGCGTTTTGCTTTTTTCCTTTCGCGGTTGAAGACGCTACTTTTTCACCGTTTATGAATATACTCACCGTAAAGGTGGGGTCGTTATCCATACCCTTTTTGCCTACCGTTTCATAACTTACGGTAAAGTGGTTTTTTGAAGATAATTCATTGAGTTTACTTTTATAATCAACGAACTTCGTGCTCGACTTTAAGTCAATCTTATTTATAATATTATTATAAATAAACTTTCTCGCTTCTTCAATTCCACCATCAAGATATATCGCGCCGACAACTGCTTCCATTAAATTTTCTTGAAGTTTTTCAGTTACCTTAACGTTTTCCCCAAGTATTAAATTTTCATAAAGCTTCATGCGTTTGCAAGCGGAACTTAACGGTTTAAAAGATACTAAGAGTTGCTTGTTCTCAGTCATATCACCTTCGTCTTCATTCGTGAACTTGAACAAATAGTCGGTTACGATAAAACCCAAAACGCTATCACCTAAA
>JAGCLN010000260.1 GCA_017646945.1 Clostridia bacterium
AATAATGAAAAAGAATAAAACGTAAAAAATAAGCCCCTTGCTCAAAGGCAAGGGGTTTGTTGTTATATTAAGTTAAAATCAAATTAAATTAAAGTGCTTTGCGAGTTTTTCAAGTGCGGGGAGTGAACGTTTGATAAGGTCAGGGCTAACGCAAGTTGCAAAACGAACGTAACCTTTAACGCCGAAAGAATCGGACGGAACTACTAAGATGCCAAAGGTTTTAGCAACGTCAGAAAATTCTTCTGCGCTCTCTATTGGCGATTTCATAAATACGTAGAACGCGCCTTTGGGGTTTACGCAATCAAACCCCAACTTTTCAAGGTTAGATACTAATACGTCGCGATTGTCTTTATATACTTGAGAATCACTTACCTTGTCAACGCAAAGTTCAACTACTTTTTGGAAAAGTGACGGCGCGCATACGTAACCTAAACTTCTGCCTGCGCCTGCTATTGCAAGATAGAGTTTTTGAGCGTTTTCCGCTTTTGGCGATACGGAAACGTAACCTATTCTTTCACCGGGTACGGATAACGCCTTACTGTAAGAATAACAAACAACCGTGTTATCGTAATAGTTTGGAATAAACGGACAAACTGCGCCGTCAAACAAAATTTCTCTATACGGTTCGTCAGTTATAAGATAAATAGCGTGGCCGTATTCCTTTTGCTTATCTTCTAAAAACTTTGCAAGTTTAATAACGGTATCTTCGCCGTAAACCGTGCCTGACGGATTGTTAGGACTGTTGATGATAATCGCTTGAACTTCTGGGCAAATAGTTTCTTCAAGGCTTTCAAAATCAATATCGAAAACTTCGTTGCACTTAGCGTAAACGAGTGAACCGCCAGCATTTTCCGTAAACACCTTGTATTCGGGGAAGAAAGGCGCAAAGGTGAGCACTTTATCGCTCGGTGAAGAAATGAGCGCTCTAAGGGTAATTGCAAGCCCTGCAGCCGCACCGCAAGTCATATAAGTAAGGTCGGGGTCAAGTTTAAAGCCGTAGCGGTTAAGATTGTAATCGCTTATAGCCTTTCTAACTTCAATCGTGCCTTGAGCGGAAGTATAACCGTGAATAGACGGATTTTTAACTTCGTTAACGATAACGTTAGTTACTTCTTCAGGACAGGGAACGCTTGGGTTACCGAGCGTGTAGTCAAACACGTTTTCTTTACCGATTTTTTGCGAAAGTTGTTTGCCGTATTCAAAGAGTTCTCTAATTTTTGAGCGCGTAGAACCAAGCGCATACATTTTTTCGTTAATCATAGTGAGATTATTATAGCACAACGCTTAAAATTTAACAATAAAATCTTAAAAATTTTGAATAAAAATACATAAAACGCCTTGACAATTCAAGAAAATAGGCGTATATTTTTAGTGTAGTTTTCATAAGGAGCGCAAAAGTATGAAAAAGAACGTGTTTACTTTTTATTATGCATATTACTTTTTCAAACCAGATTGCTAATATCGGTTATTTTTGCGTACTCTAAAATCTATTTTAGTATTTTTAAATGGCCGAGCAAATGCGTTCGGCCGTTTTTTATTCTTAATTTAAGGTGTTATCATGATAATTATAGTAAAGAAAGAACGTGAAGAAAAACAACTCAATAACCTTATTAAATGGATAAAAGGGCAAGGGCTTGAAGTCGATATCAGTAACGGCCATCACTCAACCGTATTAGGTCTTGTTGGCGATACGAGTAAGATTGATATTGACCTTGTTCGTTCGCTTGATATCGTTGAAAACGTTAAGCGTATCCAAGAACCGTTCAAGTGCGCTAACAGAAAATTCCACCCAGACGATACTATCGTAGAAGTAGGCGGTCATAAATTCGGTGGGGATAACTTCCAAATAATTGCAGGGCCTTGCTCGGTAGAAAATGAAAAACAAATAGTAGAAGTTGCTAAAGCGGTAAAAAAAGCAGGCGCAACTATTCTTCGTGGTGGCGCGTATAAACCCAGAACTTCGCCTTACGCTTTCCAAGGTTTAAGAGAAGCGGGGCTCGACCTTTTGCTTAGAGCAAAACAAGAAACTGGTATGCCTATCGTAACAGAAATTATGAGCGCAAGCCATATCGACTTGTTTAAGGACGTTGATATTATTCAAATCGGCGCTCGCGATATGCAAAACTTTGAACTTTTAAAAGAAGTTGGCAAAACTAAAAAGCCCGTCTTATTAAAGCGCGGTTTAGCAAATACTATTCAAGAGTGGCTTATGAGTGCGGAATATATTATGAGCGAAGGCGGTAAAGATATTATTCTTTGCGAACGCGGTATAAGAACTTTCGAGCCGTATACGAGAAACACCCTTGATTTGTCAGCAATCCCCCTTTTAAAAGAACTTACGCATCTTCCGGTAGTCGTAGACCCGTCGCACGCATCGGGCCTTTCAAGGCTCGTTAAACCCCTTTCGCTTGCATCGGTAGGCGCAGGCGCGCATGGTTTGATGATAGAAGTTCATAACGACCCAAAGAACGCGCTTTGTGACGGCGCTCAATCAATAGTTCCCGAGCAGTTTGAAGATATCGTGAAAAGCATTGACGTAATGCTTCCTATCGTTAACAAGAAGAGAGATTTATGAAAATAGGTATTATAGGCTTAGGCCTTATGGGCGGAAGTTTTGGTAAAACTTTAAAAAGGCTTGGTGGTTACGAAGTTTACGGCTACGATATTTTAGAAACCACTATGCTCAAAGCCGAAATGCTTGGCGCAATCAACGGCGAACTTAACGTTGAAACGGCAAAAGATATTGATATGCTTATCGTATCGCTATATCCAAGTTCCTTTCTTTCGGCGGTTGAAAAATTCTTGCCTGTATTAAAGCAGGGCGCAATCGTAATGGATTTTTGCGGGGTTAAGCGCCAAACAACGGCGGAAATGAAAGCCCTTTTAGAAAAATATCCCCACCTTGTATTTATAGGCGGTCACCCTATGGCAGGTAGAGAGTTTTCGGGTATAGATAGGTCGGTTTCAACGTTATTTGAAAAGGCGTCAATGATACTAACTAACGTAAACGCCGATATTTTCGTTTTAGATAAGGTTAAAAACTTCTATCTTTCCTTAGGGTTTGGCGAAGTAGTTATAACGAGCCCTGAATATCACGATAGAGCGGTTGCGTTCACTTCTCAACTTTGCCATATCGTTTCAAACGCCTTTATCAAAAACGAAATTGCTTCCGAGCACTTTGGTTACTCTGCGGGAAGTTATAAAGACTTAACGAGAGTTGCAAGGCTTAACCCTGAAATGTGGGCGGAACTTATGATTATGAACAAGGATAATCTATCCTTAGAGTTAGACGAACTAATTGACAACCTTAAAAAGTACGGCGATGCCTTAAAACAAAGCGATAAGGCGGAACTAAAAAGCCTTTTAAGTGAAGGCAACGAAAGAAAATTAATGATTGATTCGAGAAAGAAATGAAAGTTATAAAAGTAAAAGCATCAAAAAATTACGAAATAACGGTTGATAACGGCTTTCAAAGTTTTGATTTAGCGGTGTTATCAAAAATTAAAGGCGATGCGGTGGCTATTATCACCGATACTAACGTTGAGTCTTTATATTACGATAAAGTAAAGTCATTACTTATAGGTAAAACCGTATTTAAATTCGTGATAAACGCAGGCGAAGAAAATAAAAACGCTCAAACTTATATAAGCCTTGTAAACGAATTAGCAAAAGCAGGCTTATCGAGAAAGTCAACGGTGATAGGTCTTGGCGGTGGCGTAGTGGGGGATATGGCTTCCTTCGTTGCGTCAACTTACTTGCGTGGCGTATCCTACTTAGCAATTCCCACAACCCTTCTTTCTATGGTGGATAGTTCGGTAGGTGGTAAAACGGGTATTGACCTTGACCAAGGCAAGAACCTTTTAGGCACTTTCTTCCAACCCGATGCAGTCTTTATAAATACTGAATTTTTAAAAACCTTGCCAAAGCGTGAAGTTACGAGCGGTCTTGGATCATGAGCGATAATATTTTCAACCAAGATAGGTTTAGACTATTCAA
>JAGCLN010000261.1 GCA_017646945.1 Clostridia bacterium
CGAGAGAAAGGCCGTTTTGCTTGCAATAAAGAGGCGCGTCCACCTTATAAATTTTAATGGGAACGCCCAACTTTTCACAGTAATTTTTAACGAAGCTAGCATCGTTTTCACTATCGATTCCTCTAATCGAGTGGTCAACGTGAACGGCGCACACTTCAATATTTAATTGTTTACGGTTTTCAAGCAGCAGATTTAAAAGGCACATACTGTCCTTTCCGCCCGAAAGGGCTACCGCTATCGTTTCACCGCCGTTAATTAAAGACTTATTAATCATTTTTTTCAAACTTAAACATTTTAGACATTACTGCCATCATAAAATTGTGTGGTAAAAATTTTGCCAAAGCTCTTAAAAGCTTAGCGTATTTACCGGGAACAACGTAGTTTTTCTTGCGTTTATCAATCGTTTTGTACGCAACTTTAACAACGTAGTCGGCATCGTATAAGATATCGAATTTTTTAAGGCTTTCCTTTTCGCCTGCGCGATTAAAAAATTCCGTTTTAACCCAGTAGGGGCAAAGGCATAACACTTTGATTTTCTTGGGTTTAAGTTCGTGAGCGAGCGCGCGAGTGAAACTTAAAACACCGGCTTTTGTCGCCGCGTAAACGGAAAGGTGGGGAACGGGCTCAAAGGAACTGAGCGAGCCTACTTCGATAATCTTTCCACCTTCTTTAATATATGGAAGAACGGTTTGCGTCATTAAAACGAGCGCTTTGAAGTTAAGTTCTATCATACCCGCGTTAGAATCTGGGTTAGATGAAATGAATTCGCCCATTTTACCAAACCCGCTTGCGTTTACCAAAAGTTTAACGTCAGGCTTTTCGCTATTTAACTTGTTTGCAACGGTTTCAAAACTCTCGGGCTTCGTAAGGTCGAGAGCGAGCGGAACGATTTTTGCTTTCGTTTCGCTTTGAAGGGCAACGAGCCTATCTTCACGGCGAGCGATAACCCAAATTTCGTCTAAATTATAGCGTTTGTCCGCTTGAATAACGAATTCTTTTCCCATGCCGGAAGATGCGCCGGTTATAATAGCAATATTCATAAAAACTCCTTTTTAACATAATAGCACAAAACCATAATTCTTTCAACTCTGTATAAACAATATTTTATTAAAAATGAAAAGGATTGACAAAGGCGGATATTTTAAGTATTATAAATTACGTAAGGGATAGTTAAAAAACCAAACCAATCACTTTAAAAAAGTGATAATATGGGGGTAAACAATGAAAACTTTTAAAAAAGTCATTTGCATTTTAACGGCGGTTTTAACTGCCAGCGTTGCTATGAATTTGATAGCGTGCAAGGAAGAAAACGTTGATTTTACAATCGAAAACGTTTACGCTTCTGCGTTAGAGCACGGTTATGACGGCACTTTGGAAGATTTCATCTTGGCGCTCAAAGGCGATAAAGGTGAAAAGGGTGACCCGGGCGAACAAGGTATTCAAGGCGTTCAAGGTATACAGGGCGTTCAAGGTATCCAAGGCGTTCAAGGTGAACAAGGTCTTAAAGGCGATAAAGGTGACAAGGGCGATAAAGGTGACAAGGGCGATAAAGGCGATCCCGGTCGCACGCCCGTGATTACCATTAACGAAAACGGCAACTGGGTTGTTGACGGGGTTGACACAAACGTTTCTTCTTACGGCAAGAGCCAAACTTTCACTCTTACGTTTAACGCGCTCGGCGGTGAATTGCCACAAGGCGTGCTTAATATTCAAAGTCTTAAACAACACTCTTATCCGTCTTCTTTACCTATTCCCACGCTTGACGGAAAAGAGTTTTTAGGTTGGTTTACGGGTTTTGGTGTTAACGACGGTCAAGTTACCTTAACCACACCCATTGAAGATAATTTAAATCTTTACGCTAAGTGGGATAGTATTGACGTAAACTTCTATTATGAAACAACGCTTTTAAAGTCGGCTGAGATTAAGCAAGGAAACGGCGTTGAAAATTACGTTTACGACCCCGCGGTAGGCGTTGCTAAGTTTAAAGGCTGGAAAGACGATAGCGGTAATTTTGTAGATTTACAAACGGCAAAGTTCGTTCAAAATACTAACCTTTACGCGTATATTGAAAACGAATATAAGTCAATCGCGTTTTTCGGCGATAGTATAACCCATGGCGTAGGTGACGGGTTCGCCATTACTCCAAACTGTTACGTAAACAAGGTTAACGAGATTTTAGGTTTAGAAACGTGCATAAACAACGGTCAAAGTAGCACTACTTTCTGTTTAACGAGTTTAAAAGGTTCGGTATATAATTACTTTGCAAACTCGTCAAGGCTTGAAAAAGACGGAAAGGTTGTAGAAGTTGCTATTATTATGGCGGGCGTTAACGATTTCAGTAACGCAGCGCTTACGGAAACTTCTTCTTATTATTCGCTTGGAACTTTCGGCTCAACCGATAAATCTACTATATACGGTTCAGCAAGATATTGGTGCGAAAAGATTAACGAATATAAGTCTAAAGATAAGTATAAAAACACTCGTTTTATTATCTGCACGCCAACGATAACTTCTTGGAACAACTCAATTTCAACAAAGAGAGATTGGGACCAATCAAAAACGAACATTCACGGAATAACGCTTCGCCAAATTTGCACGGCAATTATTGAAACTTGCGAATATTACGGCGTTGAAGTGTTTGATATGAACTTAAAGGGCGGTATTTATTACAATAGCGCAACTGACAACACAACGAGCATTTATTTCGGCGATGGTATTCATCCTAACGATGCAGGTCACTTGCAAATTGCAAAAGTATTGTCTGAATATTTAAAAACGTATAAAGCGTAAAAAGAAAGAGTGGGGCTTCCACTCTTTTTTATTGCTAAACTATTATTTATTGAATGTGAAAATTTAAAAAACGCGAATAAAATAAAAAAGCAGGTAATATAATAGATAACGAGCCGAGAGAATAAGAAAAAAACAAATTTTTTCAAACGGCGTTAAATTCCTTGACAAACGGCAATAATTTTTGTATTATAAACGCACAAGTCGTCGCGGGGTGGAGCAGCTTGGTAGCTCGTCGGGCTCATAACCCGAAGGTCGTGAGGTTCAAATCCCACCCCCGCAACCATTGCTCGTCTAATTTGAACCACAAGGTTTAAAAAAGGCGAGCTTTTCTATTATTTTGGATTTAGGCAGTTAAAAATTGGAACAACTCAATTTCAACAAAGAGAGATTGGGACCAATCAAAAACGAACATTCACG